>NZ_SZWJ01000023.1:0-56485 GCF_012184455.1 Caulobacter sp. SSI4214
CCAGCCCCTGTTCGGCCCGCGCGGCGGCCTGGTCCAGTTCCTTGACGGCCTTGGCGAAGCCCTCGTGGCTGTCGCGCAGAGCCTTCAGGCGGCGCTCCAAACGCCAGCCGAAGGCCAGCGCCGCGATCAGCAGCACCGCCAGGAACCCGTTCATGGCGAAGGCGACGAGGCTCATTTCAGTTTCTGCACGGCCTTCTTGGCGGCCGGCGTCAGCGGCGCCTCGGCCCGGATGGCGATCGCGTGGTTGCGCCGGCCCATGCGGCCGCGCGTCAGCGGAATGGCGCCGGCGCGCAGCTCGACCAGGCTGTCGGGCGTGGCGTTCAGCATCAGGGTGTCGCCGACCTGCATGTTCAGCACGCGCGAGAGCGGCACCTGCTGCTCGTCCAGCACGGCGCGGACCTCCATCTGGGTGGTCCACAGCTCGGTGGCCAAGTGGCCTTCCCAGATGTTGTCTCGGCCGAACTTCTCGCCCATGAACTGCTGCAGCAGCATCTTCCGGATGGGCTCCAGCGTGGCGTAGGGCAGCAGAAGCTCGATGCGCCCGCCCCGGTCTTCCATGTCGATGCGCAGCTTGACCAGAATCGCCGCGTTGGCCGGCCGGGCGATGGCGGCGAAGCGCGGGTTGGTCTCCAGACGGTCCAGCGAGAAGCTGACCGGGTGCAGCGGCTCGAAGGCGCTCTTCAGATCGTGCAGCACCACCTCGATCATCCGCTGCACCAGCACGCGCTCGATCGTGGTGTAGGGCCGACCCTCGATGCGCATCGCCGCCGTGCCGCGACGGCCGCCCAGCAGCACGTCGACGATCGAGTAGATCAGGTTCGAGTCGACCGTCAGCAGGCCGTAGTTGTCCAGCTCCTCGGCCCGGAACACCGCCAGGATCGCCGGCAGCGGGATCGAGTTCAGATAGTCGCCAAAACGGATCGAACTGATGTTGTCGAGGCTGACCTCGACGTTGTCGGAGGTGAAGTTCCGCAGGGACGTCGTCATCAACCGCACCAGGCGGTCGAAGACGATTTCCAGCATCGGCAGGCGCTCGTAGCTGACCAGCGCCGAGTTGATGATGGCGCGGATGCCGGTGCGGTCGTCGCCGCCGTCGCCCGAAAGATCAAAGCCCAGAAGACTATCGATCTCGTCCTGGTTCAGGATGCGCTCGGAGCCCGCCTCGCCGCCGCCATCGTCCCAGCCGCCCATGCCGCCCGAGAAGTCGCCGAACGCGTTGGTCCCCTCGCCGCCCTCGCCAAGAGCGCCCGTGGGGTTCTGCTCGGCCCATTGGGCCATCGCCGCCTGATCGTCGAGTTCGTCCGCCATGATCCTTCGCCCAACCGGCCAGAGGCCTAGTTGATCAGCATCTCCTCGATGAGGACCGCGTTCACCTTGGCCGGCGCGGCGACCAGGTTCACGCGGCGCAGCAATTCGACGCGCAGCTGGTAGGTGCCCTGCGAACCGTTCAGGTCCTCGGGGCGCAGCTCGCGCAGGAAGGTCTGGAACATGTCCTGCAGCCTGGGCAGATTCGGCGTCAAAGCATCGGCCGTATCGTGGTCCGGCAGCTCGAAGGTCAATTTCAGCTTCAGGAAGGTCGACTTGCCGTCGGCCGTCTGCATGTTCACGACGATGTCGGGCAGGGTGTAGAACACCACCCCATCGGGGCCGTCCTTGATGACCGGGACGCCGGCGCCGCCAGCGGCGCCTTCCTTGCCCTTTTCGCCTTCCTTGCCCTTCTCTTCCTTCTTTTCTTCCTTCTTCTTTTCCTTCTTTTCCTTGCCGTGCTCGCCCGCCGCCGCTTCGGGCTTGGGCTTCAGCAGGAAGAAGGCCGCGGCCCCGCCGCCGCCCAGCACCAGAACGCCCGCCGCGATGGCGATGATCAGGATCGGCGGCTTCTTCTTGGCCGGGGCTTCGCCTTCCGCGGCGCCGTCTTCGCCTTCGGGAGCGGGAGCTTCCTTTTCGGGTTTCTTGGCCACGCGCGCGGTTCCTTGGAATCTATGCCCATACACATGCGCGAGACATGGTTAACGATGTGTTTTGGCGGCCATTTGGTCGCAGGCTGAATCTGCCCGGCAGACTCCGACCCACACCCCGGCATTAACCTTCCTATTCATTGATTTATAAGGCGTTTTGGCGCTGGCACGAAGGTTGCTTCAAGGGTTGCGGCGCATTTGTCGCGCCAGCCGCCCGAGTTAACTCGCCATGGACAACGCGCTCTACGTCGGCCTGTCGCGTCAGATGACGCTGCGCCGCCAGCTCGACATCGTGGCCAACAACATCGCCAACGCCAACACGATCGGCTTCAAGACCGAGGACCTAATGGTCCGCACCGAGGAGGCCAAGCCGGCCAAGACCCTGGACGGGAGCTCGCCGGTCAAGTTCGTGCTGGATTCGGGCCTCGCCCGCGACTTCACGCAAGGCGCGCTGACCAAGACCGGCGGCGACCTGGACGTGGCCATCGAGGGCAAGGGCTTCTTCCGGGTCCAGACGCCGGCCGGCGAGCGCTACACCCGCGACGGCCGCTTCACGACCAACCCCGAAGGCAAGCTGGTCACCCAGGGCGGCAATTCCGTCCTGGACGAGGGCGGCGGCGAACTGACCATCGACCCGGCCCTGGGCCCGGTCTCGATCGGCAAGGACGGCACGGTCACGCAGGGCGCGGTCCGGGTCGGCAAGATCGCCGTGGTTCGCCCCGACGACCTGTCCAGCTTCGCCAAGGACGGCGACAACCTGTTTCGCAATACGTCCAACACGACCCCGCAGGTCGCGCCCGACGCCCAGGTCCAGCAGGGAATGCTGGAAGCCAGCAACGTCAACTCCGTCGTCGAGATCACCAAGCTGATCGAGGTTCAGCGCGCCTACGAGGGCGTGTCGAAGATGATGGACAACACTTCCGAACTCTCCCGCACGGCCGTCGATCGGCTGGGCAAGGTCAATTAAGGGACGCTAGCCGATGCAAGCTCTCCGCACCGCCGCCTCGGGCATGGCCGCCCAGCAGCTGAACGTCGAGGTCATCTCGAACAACATCGCCAACATGAACACCGTGGGCTTCAAGCGCCAACGGGCCGAGTTCCAGGACCTTCTGTACCAGACTTACGAGCGGGCCGGCGCCCAGTCGTCCAGCAACGGCAATATCGTCCCGACCGGCGTCCAGGTCGGCGGCGGCGTCAAGGCCGGCTCGGTCTATCGGATCACCGAGCAGGGCACCCCGACCCTGACCAACAATCCGCTGGACGTCGCCATCCAGGGCAAGGGCTACCTGCCGATCCTGCTGCCCTCGGGCGAGACGGCCTATACGCGCGCCGGCAACTTCTCGACCAACGACCAGGGCCAGGTGGTCACCGAGGACGGCTACGTCGTCCAGCCGGGCATCACCATTCCGCAGAACGCCACCGGCATCACGATCAGCAAGACCGGCCTGGTGCAGGTCACGCTGGACGGCCAACCCGCGCCGCAGACCGTCGGCCAGCTGCAACTGGCCAACTTCATGAACGAGGGCGGGCTGGAAGCGATCGGCGACAACCTTTTCCTGGAAACGGGCGGTTCGGGCGCGGCCAACCTAGCGGCGCCGGGCCAGCCGGGTTTCGGGACCCTGCTGCAGAACTACACCGAAGCCTCGAACGTCGACTCGGTCTCGGAAATCACCGCCCTGATCACGGCCCAGCGCGCCTACGAGATGAACTCGAAGGTGATCACCACGGCCGATCAGATGCTGCAAACCACCTCGCAGATGAGGTCGTAAGCTCATGAAGAACTTCCTGATCCTGACCGCCGCCGCCCTGGCCTTCGCCACGCCGGCCACCGCCGGAACCCCGGTGACCCTGCGGATGGACACCACCGACGCCGACGGCCGCATCACCCTGGGCGACCTGTTCGACGGCGTCAGCGGCCCGGCCGCCAACCTGATGGTCGGCCAGCGTCTAGGCCCGACCGCCGTGCTGGACGCGGGCCAGGTGCAGGTCATGGCCCACCGCGCCGGCTTCGACTGGAACAACGCCAACGGCGTTCGCCGCATCATCGTCCGCGAGGGCGCCGACAACGGCGGCGTTTCGCAAGGCGGCGCGCCGGGGGCCCGCCCCACGGCGGCGCGCGGCAATGTGGAAGTTCTTGCCTACGCCCGCGGCATCGCCACCGGGGAGGTCTTGCAGCCCGAGGACCTGATCTGGGTGAAAATGGCCGGCGCGCCGTTCGACGCCCCCCGCGACGCCGACGCCATGATCGGCATGGTCGCCAAGCGCCCCCTGCGTGAAGGCGCCGCGGCCCAGAGCCACGACGTCTCGGCCGCCCAGGTCATCAAGACCGGCGAGCTGATCACCGTCACCTATGAAGACGACGGAATTTCCCTTTCGCTTCAAGGCAAGGCGATGACCAACGCCGCCGCCGGCGAGATCTTCACCGTCCAGAACACCCTGTCCAAGAAGATCATCCAGGCCGTCGCGACCGGCCCGGGGGCCGCCGTCGTCGGTCCGCAGGCCCAGGCCTTGCAAGCTCGCTCGCAACCCGTCCGCTTCGCCGCTCGCTAGGAGTTTCCGCCCATGCGTCGCCCCGTCCTCATCGCCGCCGCCCTCCTCCTGGCCCCGCTGGCCGCCTGCTCGACCGTCAAGGAAGCCGTCAAGGGCCCCGACCTGGCCCCGGTCGGCTATCCCGCCCAGCTGGCCCCGATCCAGCAGCAGTTCGTCTCCGCCCGCGAGCCGGCGCCCCAGCCGGCCTCGGCCAACTCGCTGTGGCGCGTCGGCGCCCGCGCCTTCTTCAACGACCAGCGCGCCAGCCGGGTCGGCGACATCCTGACCGTGCTGATCGACATCGACGACAGCGCCAACACCAAGAACCAGACCGCCAGCTCGCGCACCTCGGGCACCAAGGCGGGCGTGCCGCACCTGCTGGGCCTTGAATCGAGCCTCGGGAAGATCCTGCCGGGCGGCTTCAGCGCCGCGAACGCGCTGGAAACCAACTCGACGACCAATAACGCCGGCGCCGGCAGCGTGCAGCGCTCGGAAAAGATCAGCCTGACCATCGCCGCCGTGGTCAGCTCGGTCCTGCCGAACGGCAACATGGTCATCCAGGGCACCCAGGAAGTCCGCACCAACGCCGAGGTGCGCCAGCTGACCGTCGCCGGCATCGTGCGTCCCGAGGACATCTCGTCGGCCAACACGATCAAGCACACCCAGATCGCCGAGGCCCGCATCAGCTACGGCGGCCGCGGCGACATCAGCCGCGTCCAGAAGACCCCGGCCGGCCAGTCGCTGATCGAGAAGTTCTCGCCGTTCTAAGCGCTCGAGAGATCTAAAAGACCTTCGGGCGCGGCGGCCGCGAGGCTTCCGCGCCCGATCCGTTTCAGGAGCCGTTCAGGTCTCTCCGGCGTTGATCGCCGTAGGAGGGGCCGTCATGAAACGCCGCATCGCCTTCGCCGCCCTGGGCTTCGCCACGCTGCTGGCGGGCTGCGCGCACGAGAAGGCGGGCCTCGACGGCTACCGCTGGGCCTATCTCGAAGGCGGCTCCGAGCCCCCTCGCCTGGCCTATGGCCGCCCCGACAGCGACGACGTGGCGCTGATGTTCACCTGCCAGCCGGGTCGCGACGAGATCACGGCATGGGTCGAGGCGCCCGACAAGGAACTGGTCCTGGCGTCGGGGCGGGCCGAGAGCCGCTTCCCCGGCGCGCACGTGGCCGACGAGATGAGCGAGACCGGCCACCTCGAAGCCCACGGCAAGGCCAGCGCGCCGGCGCTGGCGGCGTTCAAGCGCACGGGCGAGCTGACGCTGGTGACCGAGGGCGAGCGGCACAGCCTGGCGGCGACCGGCGCCGATCGTGGCCGCGTGCGGGCGTTCTTCAAAGCGTGTGGAGCTTAGTGGATCTTGATACCCGTCATCCCGCGCTTCATGCGCGGGACCCATGGTTCAGCTTTTACTGGATAAGGCCATTCGGGCCCCGCCCTGCGGCGGACGAATGGGTCCCGCGCATGAAGCGCGGGATGACGACCAATTGAAGTTTTGAAATGGGTGGGAAGGCGATCTATCGAAAGTCGGCTCAGACCGAGCCGCTAAAGGCCTGGGCGAGCGACGATCAGGTGTAAGAGTGCCGAGATAGCAGCAATCAGCGGCGGCGCGGCGCGGAGCAAATCGATTGCAACCTCGGGGATACGGAAGGCTGGGGTGAAGGTTGGGTCGCCGGTTCTACTCTCGATGAGGTCGAGAAAGTTCGCGTTGATCGCCGCTCGCTGCTTCTCGATTTCTTCGTCTGTCTGGAGAGTCGACCGAGCTAAATCTTGCTCAATTTGTCTCTTCATCTCGAGCTTTTTTAGCGCGCGTCGCGCGCCTCGCATGACGTTCTGAATGTTCATCCCTTCTTGACTATCGGGCAGCCGTATATCGAGAACGCGATGATAAGCAGCGCCCAACTGGAAACAGATCAAGACGTACTGCACAATGAGGTACAATAGTCCTGAGCCAATCACCCATGTGGCCAACCATAGATCCTTATCGCTGGCAGGAATGAGACCGCCAGAAAGCTTCTTCAACGACTTGAGGTCGATCAGGCGGAAGCTGTGAAGGACTGCAAGCGCCGACGAAATGTACAACCACTTCCTGGCCTTCAGCATGCGCACGTAAGGCCCTTCGGCCGCCGTGTGCTCGTCGTCACCGAAAAAAATCTGGATCATTGCCCCTCCGATGCGGCGACGGTTCCACAACTCAACCGGGCAGACAAGCTTGAATGGTTGGCTGAGAAAGGGATCGGAATGGAAGGACCCTTCACCTTCGCAATGGGTCTTGATCGGTCTCTCGCCGAGGCGCGGAACATCGTAGCGTGCCAGACGTGCAAGATCCGCCATGGGTCGAAAGCCGCCTCGGGTCTCCTTTCAGAAACCCGACCTTCACCGCTAGCCGGAAGCCAGCCCCTCTCAGAGCGCCCCTAGGCCCTACGCCCCGCCCCCGCCGCGCTGACATTGTCCATGCCCAGCGCCGAGAGCGCCCCGCGCAGGATGCCGTCGGCGTCGAGGCCGGCTTCGGCGTACATCGCGTCGGGCTTGTCCTGGTCCTGGAAGACGTCGGGCAGGCACAGGGTGCGGATCTTCAGGCCGCGATCCAGAGCGCCGTGCTGGGCCAGGGCCTGCAGCACGAAGCCGCCGAAGCCGCCCATGGCGCCCTCCTCCACCGTGACGATCGCCTCGTGTTCGCGCGCCAGGCGCAGCAACAGGTCAAGGTCGAGCGGCTTGGCGAAGCGGGCGTCGCAGACCGTGGCCGACAAGCCGCGCGCGGCCAGCAGGTCGGCGGCCTTCAGGCTTTCGGAGAGGCGCGCGCCGAACGAGACGATGGCGACGCTGGTCCCCTCGCGGACGATGCGGCCCTTGCCGATCTCCAGCGGATCGGCGATCTCGGGCAGGTCCAGGCCCAGGCCCTCGCCGCGCGGATAGCGGAAGGCGCTGGGGCGGTCGTCGATGGCGGCGGCGGTGGCGACCATCCGGGCCAGCTCCACCTCGTCGGCGGCCGCCATCAGCACCATGCCGGGCAAGGCCCCCATGAAGCCGATGTCGAAGCTGCCGGCGTGGGTCGGACCATCGGCGCCCACCAGGCCGGCGCGGTCCATGGCGAAGCGCACCGGCAGACGCTGGATGGCCACGTCGTGGACCACCTGATCATAGCCGCGCTGCAGGAAGGTCGAATAGATCGCCGCGAACGGCTTCATGCCGTCGGCGGCCAGGCCGGCGGCGAAGGTCACCGCGTGCTGCTCGGCGATGCCGACGTCGAAGGTGCGCTCCGGATAGGCCTTCTGGAACAGATCCAGCCCGGTACCCGAGGGCATGGCGGCGGTGATGGCGACGATCTTGTCGTCCTTGGCCGCCTGCTTGATCAGCTCCTGGGCGAAGACCTTGGTATAGCTGGGCGGGCCGCCGGCCGCCTTCTGCTGCTGGCCGGTGACCACGTCGAACTTGGCCACGGCGTGCAGCTTGTCGGCCGCGCCCTCGGCCGGGGCGTAGCCCTTGCCCTTCTGGGTGACGCAATGGACCAGCACCGGCTTGTCCTGGAACGCCTTGGCGTTCTTCAGCACGCTGACCAGGGCGTCCATGTCGTGGCCGTCGATCGGGCCGATATAGTAGAAGCCCAGCTCCTCGAAGAAGGTGCCGCCGGTGACCATGCCCCGCGCGTATTCCTCGGCCTTGCGGGCGGCTTCCCGCATCGGGGTCGGCAGTTTCTCGACGACGGTCTTGCCCAGCTTGCGCACCGAGCGATAGGCGCCGCCCGAGACCAGGTTGGCCAGATAGGCGCTCATGCCGCCGACCGGCGGGGCGATCGACATGTCGTTGTCGTTGAGGATGACGATCAGGCGCTTGGTGGCGTCGGTCGCCGCGTTCATCGCCTCATAGGCCATGCCCGCGCCCAGCGAACCGTCGCCGATCACGGCGATGACGCTGTTGTCCTCGCCTTTCGCGTCGCGCGCGGCGCAGAAGCCCAGGGCCGCCGAGATCGAGGTGGCCGCGTGGGCCGCGCCGAACGGGTCGTATTCGCTCTCGGCCCGCTTTGTGAAGCCCGACAGCCCGCCGCCCTGGCGCAGGGTGCGGATGCGGTCGCGCCGGCCGGTCAGGATCTTGTGCGGATAGGCCTGGTGGCCGACATCCCAGATCAAAATGTCCCGAGGCGTTTCGAACACGTGGTGCAGCGCCACGGTCAGCTCGACCACGCCCAGCCCCGCGCCCAGGTGGCCGCCCGTCACCGACACCGCATCGATCGTCTCGGCGCGCACGTCGGCGGCCAGCTGCTTCAGCTCGGCGATCGAAAGCCCCCGCGTGTCGGCGGGCGAAGCAATGGTGTCGAGCAAGGGGGTCTTGGAGGGCATGTCGGAAGAAAGCGCGGTCAGTTGCGGCGGTCCAGCACGAAATCCACGCTTTCGCGAAGATGTTCGGCGCGATCGCCAAAGATTTCGAGATGGGAACGGGTCTGTTCGGCCAAAAGCGTCACGCGCTCCTTGGCCGCGTCGAGGCCCAGAAGCGTGACATAGTTGGTCTTGCCCATGGCGGCGTCCTTGCCGCCGGCGGCCTTGCCCAGTGTCTTGGGGTCGCCCTCGGCGTCCAGGATGTCGTCGACGATCTGGTAGGCCAGCCCCAGGTCCTGGGCGAAGGCCATCAGGGCGGCGCGCTCGGCTTCCTTGGCGCGGGCGATGATCAGCGGGATCTCGAAGGCGAACGCGATCAGGGCGCCGGTCTTCAGCCGCTGCATCCGCGCCACCGCGCCCAGGTCGTCGCGGACGCCCAGGATGTCGATCATCTGGCCGCCGACCATGCCGCGCGCGCCGGAGGCGATGGCCAGCTTGCGCACCAGCTCCGAACGGACATGGCCGTCGTCGTGGGTGTCGGGATGGGCCATGATCTCGAAGGCCGCCGTCTGCAGCGCATCGCCCGCCAGGATGGCGGTCGCCTCGTCATAGGCCTTGTGCACTGTCGGACGGCCGCGGCGGACGTCGTCGTCGTCCATGGCCGGCAGGTCGTCGTGCACCAGGCTGTAGGCGTGAATGCACTCCAGCGCGCAGGCGGCCCGCAGCACCGGCCGCTCGGCCAGGTCGAACATCTTGCCGGTCTCGAGAGCGAAGAACGGCCGCAAGCGCTTGCCGGGGCCCAAGGCGGCGTATCGCATGGCCTCGGTCAGGCGGCTTTCTGGCCCGTCGGCGCGCGGCAGCAGCTCGTCGAGCGCCACCGTGACGATATCCGCGGCCTGGACGATCCGCCTGGCGAGGTCGGTCACGCGCGCCTCCCTTCGCTATCCGGGCGGTGTGGGGTCATCAGTTGAACTCCGCCGGCTCGGCGGCGACGGTTCCGCCCTGGCCCAGGACGATCTTCTCGACCTTCAGACGCGCGGCTTCCAGCTTCTTCTCGCAGTGGGCCTTCAGCGCGGCCCCGCGCTCATAGATATCGATCGAGCGCTCCAGCGGCGCCTGGCCCGATTCCAGCTCGGCCACGATCCGTTCCAGCTGCGCCAGGGCTTCCTCGAAGCTCAGGCCAGAGATGTCGGCGGGGATGGCGGCGGCGTCGGTCATTTCAACTCTCGGGGGAACGGCGATCAACCTAGTGGCCCAGGCCGATGCGGGCAACGGCGTAGAGCCATGGCATGGTAAAGGGAAGAGGCTTTGCGCGATCAGGTCCGGCGGAACCGCTTCAGGCTCCAATAGCCGTGACCCTGGTCGAGCAACTTGGTCAGCCCACGTCGCTTCAGCGACCGGGCGATCATCCAATTGAAGAACCCGTGCGCCAGGACCAGCACGTCCTGGCCCTGGTCGGCCAGCGCGATCAGCCGATCGGCCGCCCGGTCGGCGCGGGCCTCGGCCTGGGCGCGCGTCTCCTGCCCCCCGTGATGGTCGAAGAACCACCACCAGAACCGGGCGAAGAAGCCGAGGCGCTTGGGCGACATGCGGATCCAGGTCGGCCAGGGCGGCGGCGGCAACGGCGCCTCGATGAAGGCCTCGTCGGCGGCGTAGGCCTTGCCCGCGACCACCGCGTTGGCGGTCTCGATCGCGCGGCGGCGGGTCGAGGCGATGATCACGTCGGCGTCGCGGGCGATCTGGATCAGCCCGTCCGGCGGGCTCTGGCCGTCCTTGAGGCCGCCTACCTCGTAGCGCGCCCACCACGCGCCGTATTCGGGGGCGTTCAGCCTGACCTTGCGCGACAGCGCCGGTTCGCCGTGGCGGGCCAGGGTGATGATCCCCGTCCTGGCGGCGGGAGATGCGTGGTCGGCGATGGTGACGTCGGCCATGTTGTAGAGAAGCCGGCGGGCGATGAAGCCGCTCCGTCCCCTCCCCCTCCTGAACAGCGCGCGCGGACGCGGCCGCCAAGCGGCCAAGCGCCGGACGGTGGTACTCGCCCGCGCGAGAGGACACAAGCCGTCCGCGCGTCGGCGGTCGGCCGTCGATGGCCCCGGCGCGCCGAACGGGTATAGAGGGCGACGGACAAGGGAGGAGTCAGACCGTGAACGCCGTCACCACCATCCGCCGCGCGACGGTCGAGGACGCCGACACGGTGTCCACCCTGGGCGCGCGCACCTTCGCGGAAACCTTCGCCCACCTCTATCCGCCCGAGGATCTGGAAACCTTCCTGGCCTATGCCTACGGGCTGGAGCGCACGCGGAACGATCTGGCCCATCCCGACAAGGCGACCTGGCTGATGGAGGACGAGGACGGCGAGGCGATCGGCTACGCGCTGGCGGGTCCCTGCGACTTGCCGCACGACGACGTCCGGCCCGAACATGGCGAGCTGAAGCGCCTCTATGTGCTGCGAAGCCGCCAGGGCGGCGGGCGGGGTTCGGCCCTGCTGAAGACGGCTCTGGACTGGCTGGAAAAGGACGGGCCCCGCCCGCTGTGGATCGGCGTCTGGTCCGAGAACTTCGGCGCCCAGAAACTGTATGGCCGTCTGGGGTTCGAGAAGGTCGGCGAATACTATTTCCCGGTCGGCGAGACGCGAGACCTGGAGTTCATCCTGCGGCGAGGCTGAGCGGGCGTCACCAGCCCGAGGCGGTTCGGCGGGCCCGCGCCGACTCGCCCGGTTGCGTCTCGTTTCAGAACCCTCCATTCTCTCGAACATCTGTTCGAAAGCGCCGCCGATGTTCCTCCGCTTCTTCTCCGAGCTCCGCCAGGCCAAGGTGCCGGTGTCCTTGCGCGAATACCTCCTCTTGATGGAGGCCCTGGACAAGGACGTCATCGACCGCTCCGTCGAGGACTTCTACTTTTTGTCCCGCGCCAGCCTGGTGAAGGACGAGAAGAACCTCGACAAGTTCGACCGCGTGTTCGGACACGTCTTCAAGGGCCTGGAAACCGTCGGCGAAGGCGTCACGGCCGACATCCCCGAAGAGTGGCTCAAGGCTCTGACCGAGCGGTTCCTGACCGACGAGGAGAAGGCCGCGATCGAGGCCATGGGCGGCTTCGAGAAGCTGATGGAGACCCTGCAGGAGCGCCTGCGCGAGCAGAAGAAGCGCCACGAGGGCGGTAACAAGATGATCGGCTCGGGCGGCACCAGTCCGTTCGGCAACAACGGCTACAATCCCGAGGGCGTGCGGATCGGCCAGGACAAGAGCCGCCACGGCCGGGCGGTCAAGGTCTGGGACAAGCGCGAGTACAAGAACCTCGACGACTCGGTCGAGCTGGGCACCCGCAACATCAAGGTGGCGCTACGACGCCTGCGCAAGTTCGCCCGCACCGGCGCGGCCGACGAACTGGACCTGCCCGGCACGATCAAGGGCACGGCCGAGAAGGGCTATCTGGACATCCAGCTGCGCCCCGAGCGTCGCAACGCCATCAAGGTGCTGATCTTCTTCGACATCGGCGGCTCGATGGACGGCCACATCAAGCTCTGCGAAGAGCTGTTCAGCGCCGCCAAGACCGAGTTCAAGAACCTGGAGTTCTACTACTTCCACAACTGCCTCTACGAGGCGGTCTGGAAGGACAACAAGCGGCGCCACACCGAGAAGATCCCGACCTTCGACGTGCTGCACAAGTTCCCGGCCGACTACAAGGTGATCTTCGTCGGCGACGCGACCATGAGCCCCTACGAGATCACCTATCCGGGCGGCAGCGTCGAGCACTGGAACGAGGAACCCGGCGCCGTCTGGATGCAGCGGGTCAACGACATCTATCAGAGCTGCGTCTGGCTGAACCCGACTCCCGAGCGGCACTGGGATTACACCCAGTCGATCGGCGTCATGAAGCAGATCATGGCGGGCCGCATGTTCCCCTTGACCCTGGAAGGCCTGGACAAGGCCATGCGGGAGCTGGTGCGCGGGTAGCGGCCCCGCCGCGTCGCCCTGCGCGCGTCTTAAAACGCCGCGGCGCCGCGCGGCTTGACGAGGACCAACGCCCAGGGTGACGCCGCCAGCTACCGCGCCTGGACCTCGTAGGCGCGAATGAAGGTGTCGGTCGCGGCGTCCGCGACGGCCAGAAGCGTGGCCTCGTCGATCGGGCCGCCCGAGCCCTCCAGCAGACGCTGGACGGGTCCGGCCTCGCAGAGCGCGTGAAGCTGGTAAACCGCCGTCCAAGGATCGGCGCGGCGCATGCGGCCGGCGTCCATCGCCTGTTCGAAGTCCTCGGCCATCCGTGTCCAGCCCCGCTTGGGCCCGTTCTCGTAGAACAATTTCCCGAGGTCCGACTTGGCGCCTTCGGCATAGACGATCCGGCGGAAAGCCACGACCTCGTCCGTCGTGATGAAGCGCAGGAACGCCAGAACGAAGTCGTGAATCGCCTCCGCCAGGTTGTCGTTCTCGTGCAGGATGTCGAACAGCGGCTGCACCTGGGTGGCCCCCTTCTCGATCATCACCGCGACGAACAAATCCTCCTTGGACGCGAAGTAGCTATAGAGCGTCTGCTTGGAGCCGCCCACGCGCGCGGACACCTCGGCCATGCTGGCCGAGCCATAACCGCGCTCCAGGAACACGCTCTTGGCCGCCTCTAAAATGGCCAGCCGCTTCTCCTCGCTCTTCACCCGCATCGGTTCGCGGCCTCCCAATCTCTTTTCTGGACCAAGCTGTACACTTTTCGCTTGACGCCGTCATGCTGAAATATAATTAGACCATACTGTACGGTTTGAAAACGAGCAGCCGATGCCCTCCCCAAGCTCCCTCCGCGCCGTGATCGCCAGCCTGTTGCTGGCCAGCGGCCTTGGCGCTTGCGCCGCCCTCCCCGCCGTCACGCCCGCGCAGGCGCCGAAGCCCCCCGCCGCCTATGCATCGGCGACCAGCCTTTCGGCGCCCGCCGCCGATTGGCCCCGGGACCGGTGGTGGACGACCTACGGTGATGCGCAACTGAACGCTCTGATGGACGACGCCCTGGCCGACGCGCCGGATCTGGCGGTCGCCAAGGCCCGCTTGGCCAAGGCGGAGGCCGCCGCCAGTCAAGCTCGCGCGGCGACGCTGCCCAGCCTCGCGGCCAACGGCGCCTATGCCTCGGTCAAGCAGAGCTACAACAACGGCGTCCCTCCGGCGTTCGTGCCGCACGGCTATAACGACAGTGGCCGGACCACCCTGGATTTCGGCTGGGAGCTGGACTTCTTCGGCAAGAATCGCGCGGCCCTCGCCGCGGCGACATCGGACGCCGACGCCGCCCAGGCCGACGCCGCCGAAGCGCGCCTGGCGCTCTCCACCAACATCGCCGCCGCCTACGCCGATCTCGCGCGGCTCTTCGCGGACCGCGACGCCAGTCAGGACGCGGTCCGCATCCGGCGACAATCCGCCAGCCTCACGGCCGAACGGGTCGCCAACGGCCTGGAAAACCAGGGCGCGGCCGACCAGGCCGAGGCGCGCCTGGCCTCGGCGCGCGCCGACCTGGCCTCGGTGGACGAACAGATCGGCCTGACCCGCAATCGCCTGGCCGCCCTGTTGGGCGCGGGTCCCGACAGGGGTCTGGCCATCGCTCGTCCCACGGTCGGCGCGATCAAGGCCTTCGGCCTGCCGACGGATCTGAGCGTCGACCTGATCGGTCGACGCCCCGACGTCGTGGCCGCCCGCCTGCGCGCCGAGGCGGCGAGCCATCGCATCAAGCAGGCCAAGGCCCAGTTCTACCCCGATGTGAACCTGTCGGCCTATTTCGGCCAGCAAGCGCTGGGCCTGGATCTCCTGACCAAGGCCGGATCACGGATCGGCTCGATCGGCCCGGCCGTGCGCCTGCCGATCTTCGAGGGCGGGGCCTTGCGCGCCAACTATCGCGGCGCGGCCGCCGACCGCGACGCCGCCGTGGCCACCTACAACGCGACCCTGGCCAAGGCTCTTCAGGATGTGGCGGACGCCGCCGTCAGCGCTCGCGCCCTGGACGTTCGCCTGAGCGAAAGCCGAGCGGCCCTGCGCGCCTCCGTCGCCGCTCACGACATCGCCGTCCAGCGCTATCGCGGCGCTCTGTCGACCTATCTCGACGTACTGACCGCGGAGGACGCGATGATCGCCGACCAACGCGCCGTCGCCGACCTCGAGACCCGCGCCTTCACCCTCGACATCGCGCTCGTGCGCGCCCTCGGCGGCGGCTTCCGCGCCGCCTGACCCAAATTCTCTCCGGAGCCGCTCCCATGTTCGACAACGAAGCTTCTGGCCAAAGCCCGGCCGCCAACACCCCCGTCGCCGTGTCCGCGCCCAAGGCCGCCGACACTTCGAAACGCAAGCAGCTGTTCGCGGGCCTGGCGGGTCTGACATTGGCCGCCGGCCTCGGCTACGGCGCCTGGTACGCCCTGGTCGGATCCCACCACGTCGAGACCGACAACGCCTATGTCGCCGCCGATGTCGCCCAGATCACGCCGCTGGTCGGCGGGCCCGTGCGCAGCGTCGAGGTTCGGGACACTCAGACCGTCACGCGCGGTCAGGTGCTGGTGACCCTCGATGACAGCGACGCCCGCATCGCCTTGGCCTCGGCCCAAGCCGATCTCGCCAAGGCCGAGCGTCGCGTGCGGGGCTACCTCGCCACCGACCAGAGCCTGGCCGCTCAGATCACCGCGCGCGAGGCCGACCAGACTCGCGCGGCCGCGAGCCTGGCCTCGGCCCAAGCCGATCTCGAGCGCGCCCGCATTGATCTTGAGCGCCGCAAGGCCTTGGCCGCCAATGGCGCGGTGTCCGGCGACGAATTGACCCGCGCCCAGAACGCCTTCGCCAACGCCCAGGCCGCCGCGGCCTCGGCCAAGGCCGCCGAGACACAGGCCCAGGCCAATCGCGCCGCCGCCGTCGGCTCGCTGACCGCCAACGCCGCCCTGACCGATGGGACCACGGTCGACACCAATCCCGAGGTCGCGTCCGCCCGCGCCCGGGTCGAGCAGGCCAAGCTGGACCTCGAGCGCACGGTCATCCGCGCGCCGATCGACGGCGTCGTCACCCGCCGCAATGTCCAGATCGGCCAGCGCGTCGCGCCCGGCGCGCCGCTGATGCAGGTCGCGCCGATCCAGCAGGCCTATGTCGACGCCAACTTCAAGGAAGGCCAGCTGCGCAAGGTGGCCATCGGCCAGCCGGTCGAGTTGAAGTCCGACCTTTACGGAGGCTCGGTGACCTATCACGGCAAGGTCGTGGGACTGTCGGGCGGCACGGGCTCGGCCTTCGCCATGATCCCCGCTCAGAACGCCACGGGCAACTGGATCAAGGTGGTGCAGCGGCTGCCGGTGCGCATCGCGCTGGATCCCGCCGAGCTGAAGGCCCGTCCGCTACGCGTCGGTCTGTCGATGACCGCCGCCATCGACACCCGCCGCTGATCACCCGCGAGCCTCCAAGGATCACCGTCATGGCCCAGGCTTCCCCGACTCCCGCGCCGCCCCTGTCCGGTCCGATGATGATCTTCGCGGGCCTCATTCTGGCCGCCGCCAACTTCCTGGTGGTGCTGGACACCACCATCGCCAACGTCTCGGTCTCGAACATCGCCGGCGCCCTGGGCGTTTCGCCCAGCCAGGGCACATGGGTGATCACCTCCTACGCCGTGGCCGAGGCCGTCGTCGTGCCGCTGACGGGCTGGCTGTCGGCGCGGTTCGGGGCGGTCAAGGTGTTCGTGCTGGGCATGTTGGGCTTTGGCCTCTTCTCGTTCCTGTGCGGCCTGGCGCCGTCCTTGAGCCTCCTGGTGCTGTTCCGGGTGTTGCAAGGCGCCTGCGGCGGTCCCCTGATGCCGTTGTCCCAAACCCTGCTCCTGAAGGTCTTCCCGCCAAAGTACGCTCCGGCGGCGACGGGGCTCTGGGCGATGACCACCCTGGTGGCGCCGATCCTGGGTCCGATCCTGGGCGGCGTCCTGTGCGACAATGTCGGCTGGGCGTTCATCTTCTGGATCAACGTGCCCGTGGCCGCGATCTGCGGCTGGCTGGCCTGGAAGCTCTTGAACCGCTACGAAACGCCGCTGGCCCCGGCCAGGGTCGATGTCGTGGGCCTTGCCCTGCTGACCATCTGGGTCGGCGCGCTGCAGGTCATGGTCGACCTCGGCAAGGAGCACGAGTGGTTCGCCTCGCCCCTGATCGTGACCCTGGCCGTCATCGCCCTGCTGGGCTTCCTGGCCTTCCTGATCTGGGAGCTGACCGACGCCAATCCGATCGTCGATCTGCGCGTCTTCCGGCATAGGGGCTACAGCGCCAGCGTCGTCACCCTCAGCGTCGCCTTCGGGGCCTTCTTCGGGATCAATGTGCTGACCCCGCTGTGGCTGCAGCAGAACATGGGCTACACGGCCACCGACGCCGGTCACGTTTCGGCGTTGCTGGGCGTCACGGCGGTGATGATGGCCCCGTTCGCGGCCAGCCTTTCGGCGAAGGTCGACCCGCGCCGCCTGGTGTTCGTCGGCCTGGTCTGGATGGGCCTGATCACGGTGATGCGCAGCCAGGCCAATTCGCAGATGGGCTTCTTCGACATCGGCCAATGGCTGCTGCTGCAGGGCTTTGGAATGCCGCTGTTCTTCGTGCCCCTGACCGGCCTGGCCCTGGCCTGCGTCGACGAGCCGGAGACCGCCAGCGCGGCGGGTTTGATGAACTTCTGCCGCACCCTGTCGGGCGCGATCGCCACCTCGATCGTCAGCACGGTGTGGACCGACAACGCCAGCCGCAATCACAACGACTTGGCGGGCGTGCTGAACGATCCTCAGGCGGTCATGGACCAGATGGGCGCTGTCGGCATGTCGACCGAGCAGGCGCGCGGGACCGTGGACCAACTGGTCCAGGGCCAGAGCGTGATGCTGGCGACCAACCAGGTCTTCCTGGCCATGGCCGTGCTTTTCGTGGCCGCGGCCTTGATCATTTGGCTGGCCCCGAAGCCGACCCGCGTGGTCGACACCTCGGCGGTGCACTAACCGAACGCAGCGGCGCTTTCGCGCCGGTCAAGGTCCCATCGAGGACAGATCACCTTGCCGGCGATAGAGGTCATGGCGTTGTTAGGATCCAGGCGCGGGCCTTTCGACCCGCGCCTGGCGACCTTCGGGGGAGCGAAGGACTTTAGAAGGTGTACGAGGCGCCGAGGAAGAACTGGCGCCCCGTCACGCTGAACACCCGCTGGGCGCGGCGGACCTTGCCGCTCCACTGGTCCGCAGCCTGGTTGGTCAGGTTGAGCGCGTCAAAGGTCAGCTTCAGGTGGGGCGTCAGCTTGTACGAGGCCGACGCGTCGACATTGGTGGTGGCGTAGCTGCCGTTAGCGTCCGGCACTTCGGACTTGAACGGCAGGGCCGTCAGGTACTCGTCGCGATAGGCCACCGACACGCGGGCCGACAGTTTCTGGTCTTCGTAGTACAGGGTGGCGTTCACCGAGTGCGGCGAGACGTTCAGGAACTGGTCGTGGATCTGGGTCGCCGGCGTCGTGGCCGTGCCCGACGACAGATAATAGAGCACCGAGCTGTCCACATAGGTGTAATTCAGCATCGTGCCGGTGTTCTTCAGGAGGCCCGGCAGGAAGTGGAACGGCTGCTGGTAGTTGACTTCCAGGCCCCGGATATAGCCGCCCTGGGTGTTGCGCGAACGGGTGACCAGATAGGGCGTCGAGGCGTCCTGGCCGGCCGGCAGCAGGGCCAGCGGCAGGCCGGTCGTGCCGTAAGCCTCGGTCGTCGCGATCGTTTGGATCGAGCTCTCGATCTGCTTGTCGAAGAGCGCGACCGAGACGATCGAGCCTTCGGAGGGGTACCATTCCAGGCTCAGGTCGTAGTTCTTGGCGCGATAGGGATCCAGGAACGGGTTGCCGATCGAGGCCGATTGCGCGCCGAAGTTCGTGTTCACCGAGCCGCCGGGCGTCAGATTGCCGAAGCTGGGGCGGGCCATGACACGGGCCGCGGCGAAGCGGGCGACCAGGTTTTCCCGAAGGTCCAGGGCCAGGTTCAGAGACGGCAGCCAGTCGCTGTACTTGTGGTTCACCGTGATCTGCGAGGTCAGCGAGGTGTAGCCCGTGGCGTCCAGATCGGTCTTGACGTAGCGCACCCCGGCGTTGCCGCGCAGGCGATGGCCGCCCAGGATCTCGGTGTCGAAGTCGGCTTGCAGGTAGGCGGCGGTGTCCTTCTCCTCGACCGAGCGGTTGTTGCCCAGGGCCGAGTTGATGGCCAGGGTGAAGTCGCCGTACTTGTTGGCGCAGTTGCAGAGCAGGCCCAGCTTGTCGATGTAGGCCGAGACGTTCGGCACGACCCAGCCGGTGACCGAGCCAGCCGGCAGGCCCAGCTGTTTGCCGAAGCCCGTGACCTGCTCGCTCAGCGGCGCCGTGCCGGGGAAGTCGGCGGCGAACTGCGCGAAGTTGAACGGGATCGTGCCCGTGGCCGTCACGGCCGTGGAGCTGTTATTGGCGTAGAGGCGCTGCACCTGCTTGGACTGGAAGTCGAACGCCTTCAGCGACACGCCGCCCTTGATCGTGAAGACGTCGTTCAGGCGGTACTTGGCGTTGGCTTCGCCGGTCCAGAGCGTGTTGAACACCGCGGCCTTCACGACGCGGATGTCGGGCGTCAGGCCCGTGCCGGCATTGGTGAAGGTGACGTTGGCGGGGTTGGTGACGTCGTAGCCGTAGTTGATGTACGGGCGGCGGGCGTCGTTACGCGCATCCCAGATGTAGCCCGGCTTGTTGAAGCCGTCATAGGACATCAGCACGTCCCAGGGCTGCTGGAAGTCCGATCCCGAGTGGCCGACCTTGGCGTTGACGCTGAGGCGGTCGTTGAAGCGGTGGTCCAGGGTCAGGCCGATCTGGTGGGTCTTGGTGGTGGTCTGACTCTTTTCCTCGATGTGTTTGATGTCGACGTTGTTGATCTTCATGTAGTCGACCTGCCCGGTGTCTTGGACGTGCACGTCCATGATCTGGGAGTCGACCCGGCCGGCGAACAGCGGGAAGGCCGCGCTGGCGCCGTTGACGTTGCGGTTCAGCGAAGCGTTCGACAGGGCGTAGTCGGAGCGGTCCTGGTCGAACTGCGAGTAGACCAGATCCAGGGTCACGTCGGTCTTGTCGCTCGGCCGCCATTGCAGGCCGCCGGTCATGCCCAGGCGCTTCTGGTCTAGCTGGAAGCGGCCGAGGCCGGGGTTGCGGGGCAGGAAGACATTGGGCCGGTTGATCGCCGCATAGGCGGTCGGATCCGACGGCAGGCCCGAGAAGCACTGGCCGGCCGGACGGTTGCCCGAGCCCGACAGCGGATTCACATACGGGATGGGGGTGTTGATCACCGTGTTGCCGGATTGGCCGGCGACATTGGTCGCGGTGCCGCAGAAGCCGTTGTTCGCGTCCGAATAGTCCGACTGCGAGGTGTCGCTATAGCCCTCTTCCATGGCCTTGCGCTTGCTGTAGGCCAGGGAGAACAAGGCTCCGAAATTGCCCCAGGTGTCGCTGATCAGACCGGCGAAACGCGGGGCTTTGGTCTTGTTGTTGTCGTAGTAGGCGCCCTGCAGCGAGGCGGCGGCGCGGAAGCCCTTCTTGTCGAACGGACGGCCGGTCTGCAGGTCGACCGTGGCGGCCAGCGAGCCTTCGTCCATCTCGGCCGACTGCGACTTGCTGACGGTGACGCTGTTGAACAGCTCCGAGGCGAAGGTCGAGAAGTCGAAGCCGCGCGAGCGATTGATGCCGGCGACCACGCCGAGCGTCGAGCCCGTGGTGGCCGAATAGGCCTCGATGCCGTTGAGCGTGGTGCGGACGAAGTCGCCGCCCAGGCCCCGAACCGTGATGTTGCGGCCCTCCCCGCCATCACGGGTGATCGACACGCCTGGAATGCGCTGGATGGACTCGGCCAGGTTCGCATCGGGGAAGCTGGCCATGTCGTCGGCCTTGATCACGTCGACGATGTTGTTGGAGACCCGCTTGGTGTTGATGGCGCTGGTCAAGCTGGCGCGGAAGCCGGTGACCACGACCTCCTCGACCGCGGTGTTGTCTTGCGCGACTGGCGTCGGGGCGGTTTGCGCCGCCGCCGCGAAGGCCGTCAGCAGCGAAGCGCCGACCGAAAGCGCGAGCACCGAGCATCCCGTCCGCAAGGCGCCATTGTTCTTGGACTGCGAGCCCATGGTTTTCCTCTCCCTTGGCGGCCCCGCTCGCGCGCGGCCGTGTTGATCGTCCGGCCGCTTTGACAGCGGCTCGCCATTGGGAAAGACGGGCTTGGCCTATTGAGCCAACGCTAGAACGGAACTGCCCCAATCTCATATAATGAGAGATCATCCCAACTTGTAGGGAGAATAGCGTTGCTTTGGCGTTTATCCAGCCCAAATTGCGTTCAGCGCGCATTTATTGCGGATGAGCGACAACGACTTGGCCAGTGTCGGAGATGAATCCGGAAGCCCGCGACCTGCTTCTGGGCGGGGCGATGGGCCGGACGCATGACCGGACCCTTGCCTTGTCGCCGCCGCGCCGCTGCGAACGCCCCCTCGACGCCATCGGCCTGGAGCTTTGATGGACGACCGCTCGAGGAACGTGGAATGCGCCACATTAAGTCCCATATTTCAGGATATTGTCCTGTATTTTGGCATTGAACCCTTTCCGTCGCGGCGTTACCAAGGTCGCCGGACTCTGCACGCGAAAGGGAGGCGGCATGATCCTGGACCGGCGCACCCTGCTGGCTGGCCTCGTTCTCGCGCCGAGCGCCGCGCTGGCCAGGGAGGACGCGCCCGTGTGGGCCTTCGATTTCAAGACGCCCATCGGTCCTTATGACCCCGCCATCGGCCACGGCTTCGAGCCAGGCCCCGGACGCCTGTTCTCGGTCAAGGTTCCCGAAGGTGACTACCGCGTCACCCTGGACCTGGGCGGCGACAAGGCTTCGGAGACCACGGTCAAGGCCGAGTCGCGGCGGCTGATGCTGGAGACCGTCCGCGTCGGCGCGGGCAAAACCGAAACTCGCGTCATCATCGTCAATGTCCGCCGGCCGGAATTGACGCCGCCGCCGGCCAACGCGCCCGGCGGCAAGCGCGTGGCGCTGAACGCCCGCGAGGACGGCAGCTACGACTGGGACGATAAGCTGACCCTGGAGTTCTGCGGTCCCACCGCCGCCGTGCGCCGGCTGAAGATCGAGCCCGTCACCGTCCCGACCCTATTCCTGGCTGGCGACTCCACCGTCACCGACCAGCGCTTCGAGCCCGCCGCCGGCTGGGGCCAGATGCTGCCGCGCTTCTTCAAGCCGGACCTGTCGGTCTCGAACCAGGCCGAGTCTGGGGAGACCTTGAAGGCGTTCCTGATCGAGCGGCGGCTGGACAAGATCCTCGGCAAGATCAAGCGGGGCGACTGGCTGATGATCCAGTTCGGCCACAACGACCAGAAGTCCCAGTGGCCGCAGACCTATGTCGACGCCGCCACCACCTATCGCGACTATCTGCGCGCCTATGTTGGCGAGGCCCGCCTGCGCGGCGCGACGCCGGTTCTGGTCACCTCGATGCACCGCCGCAAGTTCGACGAGGCCGGCAAGATCGTGAATACCCACGGCGACTATCCACAGGCGGTGCGCGAGACGGCGAAGGCGCTGGGCGTCCCGCTGATCGACCTGCACGCGATGAGCGCGACCTTCTACGAAGCCCTGGGCCCAAGCGACGCCTGGAAGGCCTTCAATGACGGCGGCAAGGACGCCACCCACCATAATAATTACGGCGCCTATCAGCTGGCGCGCTGCGTGGTCGAGGGGATCCGGGCCACCATACCCGACCTCGCCGCTCATCTGGTGACGGATCTGCCACCCTTCGATCCGGCCAAGCCGCCCTCGCCCGACACCTTCGCCGTGCCCGCCAGCGCGACGTCCAGCCAGGAAACGCCCCGTGGGAATTAGA
Organism: Caulobacter sp. SSI4214; assembly: GCF_012184455.1. Classification (NCBI taxonomy): domain Bacteria; kingdom Pseudomonadati; phylum Pseudomonadota; class Alphaproteobacteria; order Caulobacterales; family Caulobacteraceae; genus Caulobacter; species Caulobacter sp. SSI4214. Next base: position 22,635 of record NZ_SZWJ01000023.1, read on the forward strand.
GTGGAAACCGATCGCCGCGCCCTGCTAGGCCTCGCCGCCGGCCTGATGGCGGCCCCTGCCCTCGCCCGCGCCACCGAAAGCCCGGTGGAAACGGTCGATCTCTGGCCCAGCGCGCCGCCCGGCGGCGAGAAGGTCACCGTCACCGAAAGCGTGATCCTCCGCACGCCCGGCGGCGATCCGAACGACACCGCCTTCCTGAACGTGACCCGGCCCTGGCTCACCATGCGGCGGCCGACCAAACCGAACGGCGCGGCGGTGCTGATGATCCCCGGCGGCGGCTATGTGCGCGTGGCGGTGGGCAAGAACGGCGGACCGATCGACTCTTGGCTCGCCAGCCTCGGGATCACCGCCTTCGTGATGGACTACCGCCTCCCCGCCGACGGCTGGGCGGCCGGTCCCGATGTCGCCCTGCAGGACGCCCAGCGGGCCATGCGCATGATCCGCGCCCGCGCCCCGTCTCTGGGTGTCGATCCGGCCAAGGTGGCGGCGATCGGCTTTTCGGCGGGCGGCCACGTCGCCGCGCGTCTGGCCACGCAGTTCGGCCGCGAGACCTACGCCGCGGTCGACGCCGCCGACTCGCTGCCGACCCGCCCCTTCGCGGCGGGCCTGTTCTATCCGGTGATCACCGGAACGCTCCCCTACGCCCATGGCCAGTCGGTGAAGGCGCTGCTGGGCGCGACGCCCACGGACGCCCAGCGCCTGGCGGTCTCGGCCGAGCAGCATGTGCCCGCCGACGCGCCGCCGACCTTCATCGCCGCCGCGGCCGACGACAAGGTCGTTCCGGTCGAGAACAGCGTCCTGATGTGGCAAGCCCTGCGCGCCCGCGGGATCCCCGTCGAGATGCACCTGCAAGAGGTGGGCGGCCACGGCTTTGGCCTTAGGGACCGTGACGGCGATCTGGCCCCGGCGATGATCGCGCTCAACGCCTTCTTCAAGCGCCACGGCCTCTACGCGTGAACCTCGCGACCGACGCCATCAACGCCGCCATCGTCGCCGCGCACGCGCGCGGCGGTGGCGAGGTCGTGCTGCCGGCGGGCCGCCACCTGTCGTTCTCGATCCGCCTGCTCAGCGGCGTCACCCTGCGGCTGGAAGAGGGTTGCGTGCTGGAAGCGGCCGACCCGGCCCGACACGGCGGCGCCTACGATCCGGCCGAGCCCAATCCGCATGACCTCTGGCAGGATTTCGGCCACTCGCACTGGCATAACAGCCTGATCTGGGGCGAGGACGTCGAGGATGTCGCCATCATCGGTCCCGGCCGCATCGACGGCGCCGGCCTGACCCGCGAAGGCCCCGGCTCCCGCTGGCGAAAGCAGGCCGGGGAGTTCCCGCTCAGCATGGCCGGTCTCTCGGCCGAGGCGATGGCCGAGCTGTCGCCGCGGGTCGAGGCCATGGCGGGCCTCGGCAACAAGGCCATCGCCCTGAAACGCGTCAAGCGCGCGCGGATCGAGGGACTGACGATTTCTCGCGGCGGTCACTTCGCGGTGCTAGCGACGGGCTGCGAAGACCTGATCCTGCGCGACCTCGTGGTCGACACCAACCGCGACGGCCTGGACATCGACGCCTGCCGCGACGTGCTGGTCGCGGGCTGCCGGGTGAACACGCCCAACGACGACGCCATCGTGCTCAAGAGCTCCCTGGCGCTAGGCGAGCCGATCGCGACAGAGAACGTCATCATCGAGCGCTGCGAGGTCAGCGGCTTCGATCTCGGCACGATGCTGGACGGGACCCTCGGCCGGACCCAGCAGGTCTCGCCCGACCAGGACCGCGTCACCGGCCGCATCAAGCTGGGCACGGAGTCCAATGGCGGCTTCAAGGACATCACCATCCGCGACTGCCGTTTCGTGCGCTCGCGGGGCCTGGCCCTGGAGGTTGTGGACGGCGGCACGATGGAGAACGTGGTCTGCGAGCGGCTGCATCTGCGGGAGGTGACCACCGCCCCGATCTTCCTGCGCGTCGGCGACCGGCGGCGCGGCCCGGAAGGCACGCCGCTGGGGGCGATGCGCAACATCGTGCTGCGCGACATCGACGCTTTCGACGTCCTGCCCGACTACGCGGCCACGCTGGCGGGTTTGCCGGCCTCGCCGATCCGGGACGTGACCCTTTCGAATATCCGCCTGTCCTATCGCGGCGGCGGCGGCGTGGGTTGGAGCGAGCGCCGGCCGGGCGACCTGCCCGACGCCTATCCCGAGCCCAGCATGTTCGGCCCGTCCCCGGTCCACGGCCTGTGGGCGAGGCATGTCGACGGACTGAGGATCGACAACCTGGCCATCGAGACCGCGGCGCCCGACCCGCGTCCCGAGCGCCTGTTCGAGAATGTCCGCGAGGTCGCCGCGTGATGCTCGACCGCCGCGCTCTGCTGGCGGGCCTCGCCGCCACGCCGTTCGCGAGCCAGGGCAAGCGCCTCTTCTCGGACGACTTCCGCCACGGCCTGAAGCGCTGGGCGGTCGAGGCCGAAAAGCCGGCGACGGTCACATCCAAGGACGGCGTTCTGGACATCGTGGCGCCAGCCGGCTTCACGGCCTGGTTCAAGCCGGAGCTGGTCGGTCCCATCGCCATCACCTACGAGGCCCAGGCGGTCTCGGTCGGCGGCGCGTTCGACCGGGTCAGCGACCTCAACTGTTTCTGGATGGCCCGCGAGGCCGACGGCGGATCGCCGCTGGACCACCCGCGCTCGGGGGCGTTCGCCGACTACGACACGCTGAAGACCTACTATGTGGGCCAGGGCGGCAACGCCAACACCTCGACGCGCTTTCGCCGCTATGTCGGGCGCGCGGGCGAGCGGCCGCTCCTGCCGCGCCACGACCATTCGGCCGCCGACGAGATGCTGACCCCCAATCGCTGGATCACGGTGCGTCTGATCGCCGACGGCGAACGCATCGAATACTGGAGCGACGGCCGGCGCTTGTTCGAGCACCGTGATCCCGCGCCCTATACGCGCGGCTGGTTCGGGCTGCGGACCACGCAGAGCCATCTGCGGGTCCGGAGCTTCCAAGTTTACGGCCTACTCCCAGCCGGGCGGTAGGGTCTCCGGCGCGGCGTCGCCGACCAGGGCCAAGAGCTCGAACAGGTTCAGCGCCCACTGCGACGACTGGTTTGTCGAGACATTGGCCATCTCGTCGATCGGCTTGAGCACCATGGGTCCTTCCACCCGACTGATCGGCGCGGGGCTGCCCTCCTGACCGCTCTTGGTCTTGGCCAGGAACTCCTTCCAGGCGCGCTGGGCCAGGGCCGGATCGTTCAGCTTCTTCGAGGCCCAAGCCGTCAGGCGCGCGTGCCAGACGGGGAACTCAAAAATCCGGTCCACGGCCTTGGGTCCCAACGCCGCCTGCCGCTCGGCCAGCGGCGCGTTGTAGAAGACGCAGAAGCGGGTCCAGGCCTTGGTCCAGGCCGGATCGTCGATCAGCCCGTCCAGCTCGAACACCAGCTCGGCCCCGCCCATGATCGTAACCAGGTGATAGCTGGTCGTGAACGCGGTCTTGGGATCGTAGAGCGTGGCGGTGGCCGGATCGTAGCCGAACGGCGGTCCCGAGAACATGCCGTTGGACGAGGCGGCGATGGCGTTCAGCCCCCTGACGATCTTGTCGCGCCATTTCGTGTCGCCGGTCCGCTCCCAGGCCGTCAGCCAGTTGCTGGCGAAGGCGAACCAATCCGGACCGGTGCGGGCCTGGGTCGGATAGTCGGTCTTTTCGGCCACCTTGCGGACCGGATTGACCGCCAGCAGCGCGTGGTCGGCGTCGACCAGACTGGCCATCAGGTCGCCGGTCCGCTCATCGGCGGTCAGGTAGTAGTAGTGGCGGCGCAGCAGCGACTGGCTGATCCGCGCCTCCTTGGCCCCGTCGCCCCAGTGGCTGACATTGTGCCGCGAGCCCAGACCCTTGAATGGGCCGAGATGATAGACGTCGACTTCGCCGGTGTGGCGGGTCATGGCCTCGGCCATGCGGAAGATGTCGGCGCGGCCCGTGCGCAGGAACGCGGTCCAGAGCCAGAGGTCGGGCACGAGCTCGCTATTGTCCCAAGCATAGCCTCCGACGTCGTAGCGCCAGACGTGCCGGTCCTGGTCGTAGGTGTGCATCACGTCGCCGTGGTCCCAGAACCCGTACCAGCGTCGCTGCTCGATCTCATGCTGGTAGAAGTCCAGCAGACGCTCGTGGGCGGCCTCCAGCTTGGCTTTCACCGGGGTGGAGCGATCGATCGGCGCCCAGACGCCGAACACGCCGCAGGTGTGGTAGTAGGCCGGCGCGCCGACCGGCAGAGGCGGTTCGGCGGTGGTTCGCGCCATGCCCGACAGCGCCTCGCGCGTGGGCGTGGCGGCCACTGGCCACAAGAAGATCTGGTTGGTGCGCGCGACGCCCAGCGGCGTCGAATGGCCGGCCTCGACGTCCTCGTACTGGATCTCCAGCCCGTGGGCGCGGTCGCTGTAGTGGCGCAGGTCCATGGCCTGGGCCTGGGGCGACCATAGCCAGAGCGTCACGGTGGCGGCGTCGGTCGTGGCGCCCTCGATCTCGAGCCCCGTCGGATGGCGCTGCCAGAAGTGGCGCAGGCCGAAGGCGACCCCGCCCGAGACGCCGCCGACATAGCCGAAGCCAGGCGAACGGCCGCCATGATCGGCGCGCAGCCAGCTGCTCTTGGCGTTCGTGCGCTTGTCGATCGCGAAGGCGTCGGCGTCGCCCTGGAACAGGCGGTAGCCATCCCAGGCGGGCACGGTGGCCAGCTGGTCGCGGGTCTTGGCGTCCATCGACGCCAGGTCGGGCGCGCGTTCGCCGCGTAGCTGGTCCTGGAATTTGCTGGCCAGGGCGAACTTGACCGGCTGCCAGCCAGGGATGTTGCGAACGGCCTCGCCCCACATCCCCTCGCCTTCCCCAGCGAAGCGCACATGCCGGTTGTGCGGCTCGTCGGTCAGCGGGACGTCGAAGCGGATCCCCAGGCCGGCGATGAAGTCCTTGTTCCCGTCGCCGTCGAATACGAAGCTGTGGGTCAGGGTCAGCCGCCCCTCGGCGTCGATCGCGACGCGGACGGTGAACGGCAGCCAGTCCCGCCCCGCGCCGCGATGCTTGCCCTCGAAACGCACCACCGCCCGCACCGGACCCCGTTGCTCGACGGCGACCGTATCGATCACGCCCTCGAAGACCTGGGTCTCGCGCGGCGCGAGATCGCCCGGCGGCAAGGTCTGGTTCAGGCAGACGAGCCGTCCGCCGCGCAAGGTCTCGCGGCCGGCCAGGCTGACGCTCTCGATCAGATGGCCGCCGGCGCGAGCGAAACGGCAGACCAGATCGCCGGCGGCGACCTCGATGCGCTCCGGCGTCTCGCGAACCTGGACGGGTTTGGCGGGCGCGATCGGCTTGCCGGGCTTGACCTGGAAGCCTTTAGCCGGCGCGCCCGAGATCGCGTGGCCGGTCCATTTCAGCGACCCGTCGGGCCAGTAGGCCAGCGGCCAGCTTTGCAGCGGCAGCGCCTGTCCATCCGGTCCCGCCGCCGTCAGCGGCGTCTTCGCCTTGACCGTCGCGCGCGGCCAAGGCGTTCCCCAGACGGCCGCGCCCGGCGCCCGGGGCGGAGCGTCGCCCAGCCAGTGCAGGTCGGCCAGGACCGGCGGGGACTTGGCGGCCCGCGCGGCCTCCGGAGCGACGGCCGTGAGCGCGAGGCTCGACACCAGCACGCCGCGACGCGTCGCTCCCTTGATCACGCGAACGCTCCTTAGCGCTTCGGGCCGCCAGCTCGCGCAAGCGCCCATTATGAACACAGACACTCTAGTGTCACATGTTGAGAGATCAATGCATTTTATGGGAAGACACCATGTGGGTTTCGTGATGTAACCTTCAGCGATCCTGAGCGGGCTCCGATGCTGGCCCGCCATAGAGAAGCCGAACGGCGCAACCCGGGATCGCTTAGGGCTTTCGAGGGAGGACGCGCTCATCACTCCAACGGCAACAACACTCACGGCCGCCGCCTGCGCGATCGCGCTGCTGGCGACCGGCGCAACCCAGGCCGCCCCGCGCTGGATGGAATCGCTGGATCGCGGCGTGGTCGCCGCGCCCGCCGTGGGCGGTGGCGTCCTGGTCAGTTGGCGGCTGCTGGGCGACGACCCGGCGGGGGCGGCCTTCAACCTCTACAAGGGCGGCAAAAAGCTGAACACCGAGCTTCTGACGGGCGCCACGAACTTCGTCGACAAGACGTCGGGCGCGGGCGGCTACACCGTGCGCCTGGTCAGCAAGGGTAAGGAAGGTCCGGACAGCAAGCCGGCCCAGGTCTGGACCAACGGCTACCTGTCGATCCCGATCGAGCCGCCGCCCGGCGGGGTCACGCCGACGGGGGAGGCCTATACCTACACCGCCAACGACGCCAGCGTCGGCGATCTGGACGGCGATGGCCGCTACGAGATCATCCTGAAATGGGACCCGACCAACTCGAAGGACAACGCCTTCGGCGGCTACACCGGCGACGTCTATCTCGACGCCTATACCTTGGAAGGCAAGCGCCTGTGGCGCATCGACCTGGGCCGCAACATACGGGCCGGGGCGCACTACACCCAGTTCCAGGTCTATGACTACGACGGCGACGGCAAGGCCGAGGTCGCCATGCGCACCAGCGACGGCACGATCGACGGGACCGGCAAGGTGCTGGGCGATCCCCACGCCGACTGGCGCGCGACCGTCGGCGAGCGTCCTCAGGCCGACCACACCGGCGCCGAGGTCAAGGCCGATGGGACCAAGGTCGCCAAGATCCAGGGCCGGATTCTCAAGGGTCCCGAGTTCCTGACCATCTTCGAAGGCGCGACCGGCAAGGCCCTGGTCAGCGCCCCCTACGCGCCGCCGCGCGATCCGCGCACCGATGCGCCCACCGTGGCGCAGATGACGGAGATCTGGGGCGACGGCTACGGCAACCGCTCCGACCGCTTTCTGGCCGGCACGGCCTATCTCGACGGCCAACGGCCCAGCATCATCATGGCCCGTGGCTACTACGGCCGCTCGACCATCGCCGCCTGGGACTTCCGGGACGGCAAGCTGACCCAGCGCTGGCTGTTCGATAGCGCCGCGCCGGGCAACGAGGCCTATGGCGGCCAGGGCAACCACCAGCTCAGCGTCGCCGATGTCGACGGCGACGGTCGTGACGAGATCATCTACGGCTCGATGGCGATCGACGACAACGGCAAGGGCCTGTGGAGCGCTCGCCTCTTCCACGGTGACGCCATGCATGTCGGCGACCTTGATCCCACCCGCCCGGGCCTGGAGAAGTTCGGCGTCCACGAGGAGATGAAGAACAACGGCGGCATCGGCGCGGCCATGCTGGACGCCCGCACAGGCAAGGTGCTGTGGAGCACGCCGTCGGACCATGACGCCGGGCGAGGCCTGACCGCCGACATCGACCCGCGCTTCCCGGGCGAGGAGGCTTGGGGGGCGAACCAGGACGCGCTCTACACCGCCCAAGGCAAGGTCATCGAGGGCGTCAAGCACCCCCGCCAGACCAACTTCGCCATCTGGTGGGACGGCGACGACCTGCGCGAGCTTCTCGACAAGAACCAGATCAGCAAGTGGGACTGGAAGACCGGCCAGTCCGTGCCGCTGCTGACCGCCGAGGGCGTGCTGTCGAACAACGGCACCAAGGCCACGCCAGCCCTGTCGGCCGACATCCTGGGCGACTGGCGCGAGGAGGTGATCTGGCGGGCCGAGGACAACAAATCCCTGCGGATCTACGAGACGCCCTACCCCACCGAGCGCCGCCTCGTGACCCTGATGCACGATCCCCAGTACCGCGTCTCGATCGCCTGGCAGAACACCGCCTACAACCAACCGCCGCACACCAGCTTCTATCTCGGCCAGGGCATGAACACCCCAACGCCCGCGGCCATCGTCACCCGGAAAGCGTCCCAATGAAATCGTTTCTGATCGGCGGCGCGGCCGCCCTGCTGCTGGCGAGCGTCGCCAGCGCCCCCGCGATCGCGCAAGACATGCAGACGGCCGCCAAGCCCGGCGCGCCCGAAGCGCCCCTGGAGTGGATCGATAAGACGACCGGCCACCGCATCGTGCGCCTGTCGCGCGAGGGCGGCAGCTCCAGCCTCTATTTCAACTACAACGCCTATACGCCCAAGGGCGACCGCCTGGTCTTCTCGTCGCCGACCGGCATCACGGCCATGGACCTGAAGACCCGGGCGTTGACCAAGATCGTCGAGGGCAAGGTCCGGCTGCTGTTCGTGGGTCGCAAGACCGGCGCGGTCTATTACGAGCAGAACCTCACCGCCGACCCGATGGGTCCCAAGGCCGTGATGGCCACCGATCCCTACACCAAGGCCACGCGCCAGGTGGCCAAGATGGATCGCGGCAGCTTGCAGACGATCAATGCCGACGAGACCCTGCTGGCCGGGGTCGCGGTGCGCACCGACGTGCCGATCCCGCCGAACCTGGCCGACGCCCTGCCCAAGAACCCCGACGACGTGAAGAGCGCCGATGGCAAGGAGCTTTCCTACGCCGAGGGGCGCGAGGTGCAGCTGAACGCGCGTCTCGACAGCCGCATCCCGATGGAGATCTTCACGATCAACACCGTGACCGGCGAGCGTAAGGTCGTGCACCAGGCCACGGACTGGCTGAACCACCTGCAGTTCTCTCCAACCGATCCCGGCCTGCTGATGTTCTGCCACGAGGGGCCCTGGCACAAGGTTGATCGGCTGTGGCTGGTCCGGACGGACAAGGCGGGCGACACGCCGGTCAAGATCCACACGCGCACCATGAACATGGAGATCGCCGGCCACGAATGGTTCAGCGCCGACGGCAAGACCGTCTGGTACGACCTGCAGACCCCGCGCGGCGAGGACTTCTGGGTCGCCGGCTACGAAATCGCCACGGGCAAGCGCACCTGGATGCACCTGGAGCGCAATTCGTGGTCCGTCCACTTCAACAGCTCGCCGGACGGCAAGCTGTTCGCCGGCGACGGCGGCGACAGCGAGATGGTCGCCCATGCGCCGGACGGCAAGTGGATCGTGCTGCTGAAGCCGCGCGCCATCCCGGACGTCGCGGGCATCCACGCCCCCGGCGCGGAGGCCCTGATCCATCCGGGGGTGCTGGACGCCGAGCGCCTGGTCGACATGCGAGGCCACGACTATCGGCTGGAGCCGAACGTCAACTTCACGCCGGACGGCAAGTGGCTGGTGTTCCGCTCCAACATGTGGGGCGCGAACCAGGTCTATGCGGTGGAGATCGCCAAGGCGCGGTAGTCTCCGAGCCCTTCCCCCTTTATGGGGGAAGGGTTGGGATGGGGGTGGCCGCTGAGCCGATCACCTGCCGACGGCGCTCGTCATCTGGCGCGGCGCCCCTCCCCTTAGCCCTCCCCCATCGAGGGGAGGGAATGGTTCAGGGACAGGTCGGTCCGCCCAGCTTGGCCTGGTTGTCCAATGGCGCCGGATGGACGTGGCGCGAGATCGGCAGCTTCAGCTTCGAAAGGCTGGTCGCGACCAAGGCGGCGCCCAGACGCGCGCCTTGCTCGTTGATGTGGGTGTCGTCATGTACGCCCTCGGGATAGCGGGCGATGTGGTCGTAGGGTTCGTATTGCAGATAGAGCTGGCGCGACGCCAACCGCCCCCTCGCCTTGAGCGCCGCCATCATGTCGCCGTCGAGATCGACAAGCGGGACCTTCAAGTCGGCCGCGACCCGGTGGATCGTCGCGGCGTAAGGACCGTGCGCGTCCTTGGGTTCGCCGTTCTCCCACATCCAGCGCGCGATCGGGGTGACCAGGACGGGCGTCGCCTGCTTGGCGCGCGCATCGGCCACGAAACGTCGTAGATTGACCTCATAGGCGCCGTTCGGATCCGTGAAGCGGACGATCTTCTTGGTGTCGGCGTCGTTGTGGCCGAACTGGATCAGCACGGTGTCGCCGGGACGCAGCTGGGCGACTAGCTGGTCCCAAAGGCCTTCCTCGATGAAGGTCTTGGTCGAACGGCCGCCGCGCGCCAGGTTCACGACCTCGACGGTCGGATCCAGGGAGCACTTCAGCACCATGCCCCAGCCCATCTGCGGATACTGCGACGGGCTATAGTTGGCGGCGGTCGAGTCGCTGGCGATGACGATCCGTGGCGAGGTCGAGGCGATGGCGGCGGCCAGAGCGAGGGCGGCGATCATGACTTCAGCTCCGCGAGGATAGAGCGGTTGACGTCGCGACGTCCTTTAGCGCCCGTTGGCCCGCCGCCTCGCGGCGATCCGTCGGGGACGACGCGATCATCGTCAGCCCGCTACTGCAGGTTCACGAAGGCGCCGCCGTCGACCAGCAGGGCCGCGCCGGTGACGTACTTGGCCAGGTCCGAGGCCAGGAACACGATCGGGCCGGCCAGGTCGTCTGGCTCGCCCAGACGGCCCAGCGGGATGCGGCCGGCCATGTATTCGCGCTTGGCGACGTCGGCCAGGTCTTCCTTGTTGATCGCCGTCTCGATGGTGCCGGGCAGCACGGAGTTGCAGCGGATGCCGTATTTGCCGAGCGCGATCGCCGTCGACTGCATCAAGCTGTGCACGCCGGCCTTGGTTGGGGTGTAGTGGGTCTGCATCCCGCCGCCGACAAGGGCGCTGATCGACGAGACGGCGATGATGGCGCCGCCATGGCCTTGGCGGACCATCTGATTGGCCGCCGCCTGGACCATGTAGTAGGCGCCGAACAGGTTCACCTTCATCGTCCGCTCCATGACCTCGGGCGGCATGTCGAGGAAGGCGTGGAACGGGCAAATGCCGGCGTTGTTGACGAACACGTCGATCTTGCCGAACGCGTCGACGGAGGCTTGAACGAAGGCGCTGGCCGTCTCGACTTGGGCGACGTCGCCCTTCACGGCGATGGCGCGGCGGCCCAGAGCCTCGATCTGGGCGACAGCGTCCGCGGCGCCGGCCTCGTCGGCGTGGTAATTGATGGCCACGTCCGCGCCGTGCTGGGCGCAGCCGATCGCGGCGGCCTTGCCGATCCCCTGCGAGGCGCCGGTCACCAGCACCACCTTGTCCTTCAGCAGCATCCCTAACCCTTTTTGTTACGCATTCAGCGGGCGACCCGCTTTCCGTTCCAGCCGAGATCGCGGCCGATGGCGTTGGCCGTGTCGCGCACGTCGTCGACCAGGGATTTCATCCGGTCGTCGTCCATGTACTGAGCCGCGCCCGAGACGCTGATCGCGCCAATGATCTGGCCCGAGGCGCCGCGGATCGGCGCGGCGACGCAGCGGATGCGGTCCTCGTTCTCTTCCAGGTCGAAGGCGACCCCGCGCTGGGCGTAGTCGCGCATCCAGTCGATCCACTGGGCCTCGTCGGGCGCGCCGGGGGCCGGCGGTCCTTCAGAGCGGTAGAGCGCGCGCCAGCGCTCCTCGACCTCGTCCAGCACCAGCGCCTTGCCCAGACCCGTCGAGCGGATCGGCTGGCGGTCGCCCACGCGGGAGCTGATATTGATCCGGCGGCGGCCGGTCAGCTTGTCGAGATAGAGGGCGCGGTCGTTGTCGAGAACACCCAGATGCACGGTGTCCTCGGTGTTCTCCCAAAGCTTTTCCAGGTGCGGACGAGCCATCCGTGGCAGATCCATCTGCTGGCTGGCCAGATAGCCCAGTTCGAGGAGCTTGGAGCCCAGACTATAACCTTCGCGCGGGGCCTGCGACAGGAACCGACGCTCCACCAGGGCCGTGGCCAGACGGTGAGTCGTGCTGCGGGTCAGGCCTAGCTGCTTGGCGAGCGCCGGCAGGGCTATCGTGCCGGACTCGGCCACGACGTCCAGAAGATCCAGACCCCGGAAGAGGGTCTGGCTGCCGCTGGGGGCCTTGGGCGCCGTGTTTTCGTCATCCGCCACCGGCTCCGCTCCCCTTGACGCTGGTTTCATTTTGTAGCACTACCTCTCACATTGTGGAACGCAAGGCAAGCGGAACGACGGCGACTCTTCTGGAGCCAGCCGGCCTCGCGCACCGATAGCGTGTCACAGCTTATGTTGGGGAGGTAGGCGGGGCCTAAAAGCTCTGTCACGGGCTTACCGGAAGGTTCCGGCGGGCGCGACCTTCCTTGTTCCGGGCGGCGCGGCCGCCGAAAGCTTGGAGCCTCGTCGTCCATGGCGTTTCCGAAGATCAAGCACGTCCGCGCGTTCGTGGTCCGCGGCGGCGGCGCCGACTATCACGACCAGGGCGACGGCCACTGGATCGACGACCACATCGCCACGCCGATGTCGCGCTATCCGGAATATCGCCAGAGCCGCCAGAGCTTCGGCATCAACGTGCTGGGCACGCTGGTCGTCGAGATCGAGGCCGCGGACGGCACGATCGGCTTCGCGGTGACCACCGGCGGCGAGCCGGCCGCCTACATCGTCGAAAAGCACCTCGCCCGCTTCCTGGAAGGCCGCGATCCCAGCGAGGTCGAGAAGATCTGGGACCAGATGTACTTCTCGACCCAGTACTACGGCCGCAAGGGCCTGGTGGTGAACGCCATCTCGGGCGTCGACCTGGCGCTCTACGACCTGCTGGGCAAGCTGCGCCAGGAGCCGGTCTATGCCCTGTTGGGCGGCAAGGTGCGCGACGAGCTGACCTTCTACGCCACCGGCGCGCGCCCAGATCTCGCCAAGCAGATGGGCTTCATCGGCGGCAAGATGCCCCTGCACCACGGCCCCGCCGAGGGCGAGGAAGGCCTGCGCAAGAACATCGAGGAACTGGCCACCATGCGCGAGCGCTGCGGCGAGGACTTCTGGCTGATGTTCGACTGCTGGATGGCGTTGGACCTCAACTACGCCGTCAAGCTGGCCCACAAGGCGCACGAGTACGGCCTCAAGTGGATCGAGGAGGCGCTCAGCCCCGACGACTACTGGGGCTATCGCGACCTGAAGAAGAAGGCCCCCACCGGTATGCTGGTCACCACGGGCGAGCACGAAGCCACCCGCTGGGGCTTCCGCATGCTGCTGGAGATGGAGTGCTGCGACATCATCCAGCCGGACGTCGGTTGGTGCGGCGGCGTCACCGAGCTGATCAAGATCGCCAACCTGGCCGACAGCAAGGGCGTGATGATGATCCCGCACGGCTCGTCCGTGTACAGCTATCACTTCGTCATCACGCGCCATAACAGCCCGTTCGCCGAGTTCCTGATGATGGCTCCCAAGGCCGACGAGGTGGTCCCGATGTTCCACCCGCAACTGATCGGCGAGCCCGTGCCCGTGAACGGCAAACTGAAGCTCTCCGACGCCCCGGGCTTTGGCGTCGAACTCAATCGCGAGGTCGGTCTGCACCGGCCTTACGCCCGCTAGTCCTCCCTGAAGGCTCCTTCCCCAATGAAACTGCTCCGCTACGGCCCCAAGGGCTCCGAAAAGCCCGGCCTCCTCGACGCCGACGGCAAGATCCGCGACCTGTCGGGCCACGTCGCCGACATCACCGGCGCCCAGCTGTCTCCGGCCAGCCTCAAGGCTCTGGCCGCCATTGATCCGACCACCCTGCCCCTCGTCGAGGGCTCGCCGCGCTACGGCTGCCCCGTCGCCGGCGTCTCGAAGTTCATCGCCGTGGGCCTGAACTTCGCCGACCACGCCGCCGAGTCGAACTTGCCGATCCCGGAAGAGCCGGTGCTGTTCACCAAGGCGGTCAGCTGCCTGCAAGGCCCGAACGACCCGGTGATGATTCCGCGCGGCTCGGTGAAGACCGACTGGGAAGTCGAACTGGGCGTCGTGATCGGTTCGCGCGCCTCATACGTCACAGAGGCCGAGGCCCTCGACCACGTCGCCGGCTACGTCCTGATCAACGACGTCTCGGAACGCGCCTTCCAGATCGAGCGCGGCGGCACCTGGGACAAGGGCAAGGGCTGCGACACCTTCGGTCCGGTCGGACCGTGGATGGTCACCTCCGACGAGGTCGGCGACCCGCAGAACCTCGGCATGTGGCTGGACGTCAATGGCCAGCGCAAGCAGGACGGCTCGTCGAAGACCATGATCTTCCCGATCAGCAAGCTCGTGTCCTACATCAGCGAGTTCATGACCCTCGAGCCGGGCGATCTGATCACGACCGGCACGCCGCCGGGCGTGGGCATGGGCCAGAAGCCCGAGCCCGTCTATCTGAAGGCCGGCGACGAGATCCGCCTGGGCATCGAGAAGCTGGGCGAGCAACGCCAAATCGTCGTGGCCTGGTCGAAGGAAGGCGTCGCGTGAGCACCGTCTACGCCAATCGTTTCGCCGGCCGCGCCGCGGTGATCACCGGCGGCGCCTCGGGCCTGGGCAAGGCCGTGGCCGCCCGCATCGTCGCCGAAGGCGGCCAAGTCGCCCTCTGGGACCTCGACGCCGAGAACCTGAAGGCCGTCGCCGCCGACATCGGCGCCGCCCATACCGTGGCGCTCGACGTCTCGGACGAGGCCGCGGTCCTGGCCGCCGGCAAGTCCACGGCCGAGGCCCTGGGTCGCATCGACATCCTGGTCGCCTCGGCCGGCATCACCGGCGCCACCGCGCCCGTGTACGAGTACCCGACCGACAGCTGGAAGCGCGTGTTCGACATCAACGTCAACGGCGTCTTCTACAGCTGTAAGGCCGTGGTGCCGTTCATGCTGGCGGGCGGCTATGGCCGCATCGTCAACGTCGCCTCGGTGGCGGGCAAGGAAGGCAATCCCAACGCCGGCGCCTATTCGGCGTCGAAGGCGGCGGTGATCGGCCTGACCAAGTCGCTGGGCAAGGAACTGGCCACCAAGGGCGTCATCGTCAACAGCCTGACCCCGGCCACCTTCGAGAGCCCGATCCTGGAGCAGCTTCCGCAAAGCCAGGTCGACTACATGCGCGGCAAGATCCCGATGGGCCGCCTCGGCGACGTCCACGAGAGCGCCGCGATGGTCTGCTTCATGGCGTCGGAAGAGTGCAGCTTCACCACCGCCGCGACCTTCGACACGTCGGGCGGCCGGACCACCTTCTAAGCCACGGAGTGACTGGAGCCATGGCGTACATCGGCCCCATCGTCGATCCCCACATGCATCTGTGGGACCTCGATCGGCACTACTACGCCTGGCTCCAGGACAGGCCGCTGCCGAACAATCCGGCCGGCGACATGTCCCCGATCGCCTACAAATCCTATGGACTGGACGACTATCTGGCCGACGCGAAGGGCTGGAACGTCGTCCAGGTCGTGCACATCGAGTGCGGCCTGCCGCCCAAGGACCAGCTTTCGGAGACCGACTGGCTGCAGTCGATCGCCGACCAGCGCGGCGTGATCGGCGGCATCGTCGCCGGGGCCAACCTCGATGATCCGGATGTCGAGCCGCTGCTGGCGGCCCATGCCGCCCGCGAAAACGTTCGCGGCGTCCGCCAGATCATCAACTGGCACAAGGACCCGACCAAGACCTACGGCCCGACCGACAAGCTTCTGGACGCCCAATGGCGCAAGGGTTTCGCGCTGCTGGCCAAGTACGGCCTGTCGTTCGACCTGCAGCTCTACGCCTCGCAGATGGCGATGGCGGCCGAGCTGGCCGACGCTCATCCGAACATCCCGCTGATCGTCAACCACGCCGGGATGCCCACCGACCGCGACGAGGCGGGCCTGGCCGCCTGGCGCGAGGGCATGGCCGCCCTGGCCAAGCGCCCGAACGTCAGTTGCAAGATCTCGGGCCTGGCGATGGTCGATCGCGGCTGGACCACCGCCAGCCTCAAGCCCTTCGTCCTTCGGGTCATCGAAACCTTCGGGATCGAGCGCTGCCTGTTCGCCAGCAACTTCCCGGTCGAGAAGGTGCACGGAACGTTCGGCGCCTTCTACGCGGCCTATGACGCGATCACGGCCGGGTTCAGCGACGAAGAGCGCGAGGCGCTGTTCGCCGGCAACGCCCGGCGCGTCTACCGGCTGGCCTAATCAGAACAAGAACGACCGGAGGAAGACGATGACGACCCCGAAGGCGCAAAGCCGCCCCCTCGCCTTCCGCATGCAGCTGAAGCCGGGCGTCGCCGCCGAGTACGAGCGCCGCCACGACGAACTGTGGCCCGACCTCGCCGAGGCCCTGCGCGATGCGGGCGTCCACGACTATTCGATCTTCCTGGATGAGGAGACCATGAGCCTCTTCGCCGTGCTGCGCCTGCGCCCCGACCACAAGAAGGACGCCCTGCCGCTGCAGCCGGTGATGAAGCGCTGGTGGGACTTCATGGCGGACCTGATGGAAGTCCACCCCGACAACAAACCCGTCGAGTGGCCGCTGAAGCCCGTCTTCTATTTCGAGGGTTGAGTGTGCGCTTCGCGCCCGTTCTAGGCCTGATGGCGACTTTGCTGACCACGCCCGCCGTGGCCGACCCCGCGCGTCTCGACGCGCGAAGCGCCGTCGCGGCAAAGACGCCGCGGGCGCGCGCGATCGCCTGGGACAAATACTCGCTGAAGGTCGACGGCCAGCGGGTGTTCTCGTGGGGCGGCGAGTTCCACCCATTCCGCGTCCCCAGCCCGGACCTGTGGCGCGACATCCTCCAGAAGATGAAGGCCAGCGGCTACAACACCGTCGCGGTCTATTTCGACTGGGGCTACCACTCGCCCAAGCAAGGCGTTTACGACTTCAGCGGCGTGCGCGACATGGACCGCGTGCTGACCATGGCCCAGGAAGAGGGCCTGTACGTGATCACCCGCGCCGGCCCCTACGTAAACGCCGAGCTGACCCGGGGCGGCTTCCCGGGATGGCTGGTCAACCAGCAGGCCCGCGCCCGCACCGACGCGCCGGAATACCTCCAGGCCGCCGATGAGTGGCTGAGCCGGATCAACGCGGTCGTGGCCCGCCATCAGCTGACCACGGGCCAGGGGACGGTCATCGCTCACCAGATCGAGAACGAGCTGGACGTCGTCGGCCCGGCGCAGCAGCGCTACATGCAGTGGCTGGCCGACAAGGCCAGGGCGGACGGCATTACCGTTCCGATCTTCCACAACGACAAGGGCCGCAACGGCTACTGGGTCCCGAAGGGCTCGAACGTGCCGGGCACGGTCGAAGGGCCGACCGATCTCTACGCGTTCGACGGCTATCCGGGCGGCAACTGCAAGGTCGACTCCACGCCGTCCAGCCCCGGCGTCGCGCCCGACTGGGGTATTTACGGCCCCGGCGGCGCCAAGGGCGGGGCCTCGGCCAGCCCGAACACGCCCGGCTTCCTCGCCGAGTTCGGCGGCGGCTGGTTCGACTACTGGGGCAGCAACGGCGACTACGACTGCACGGCCATCCACCGGGGCGTCGGCTATCAGCGGGTGTTCTACGCGACCAACATCGCCAACGGCATCACGCTGCAGAGCTTCTACATGACCTATGGCGGGACCAGCTGGGGCTGGCTGCCGGCCCCGGTCGTGTTCACCTCTTATGACTACGGCTCGGCGATCGACGAGGCGCGCGGCCTGCGCGACAAGGCGCGGGTCATGAAGCAGATGGGCGAGTTCGTCGCCGCGGTTCCCGATCTCACCCGCATGGACAAGGGCGAGGCCATCGTCCCGTCGAACGACAAGGTCCGCGTCTATCACAACGTCAACGCCGAAACGGGCAGCCATCTGTATGTGGTCGTCCACAATCCGAGCAGCGCCACCGGCGACGAGACCTTTACCTTCGCCGTGAAGACCCGCGACGGCCAGTACCTCGTGCCCAGCCGGATCAAGGGTCAGGACAGCAAGATGCTGATGGCCAGCTACGATCTGGGCGGCCAGCGGCTGGTCTATTCGACGTCCGAGATTCAAACGCACCTGAAATGGAACGACGGTGATCTGGCCCTGCTGTACGGCCGCGCCGGCGAGGCGGGCGAGACGGTGCTGCGCTACGCCAGCGCGCCGAAGATCGAGGTCATCGAGGGCGACGTCCAATCCGCCTTCGACGCGGCCAGGGGCGACCTGAAGCTGACCTACGCGCACAAGGGCCTGGCCCGGGTTCGCATCTCCGGCGGCGGCCGGTCGCCGCTCACCCTGCTGCTCGCCGACGCCGAGACGGGCCAGACCTTCTGGCGGCGCGACGACGTGCTGGTCCGGGGGCCAGGCCTCGTGCGCGGCGAAGCGGCCAAGGGCGGCGTCCTCTCCCTGACCGGCGACACCGAGACCGACAGCCCTCTGGAGGTCTTCGCCCCCAAGGCCGTGACGGCGATCCGCTGGAACGGCGCCAAGGTCGCGACCAAGCCAACCGCCTCGGGCAGCCTGCTGGCCGAAAGGCCGCTACCCGGCCCGGCGGCGATCACCCTGCCCGACCTCGCCAAGCTGGACTGGAAGACCGCGCCCGGCTCGCCCGAGGCGGATCCGAAGTTCGACGACAGCGCCTGGATGAGGACGGAAGGCCGCCGGGGCGGCTCGACCGTGCGCGGCCCCACCGGTCAGCCGACGCTGGACATGAGCGCCTACGGCTTCCACAACGGCGACGTCTGGTACCGAGGCCGCTACCACGGCCGCGCCGACATCGACACCCTGACCCTGCACTACGGCGGCGGCGGCGCGGGGATGCTGCAGGTCTGGCTGGACGGCCGCTTCCTGGGTCAGCACGAACTGGACGGCGGCCTGCCCCGCCCGATCACCACCGGCGTGGCGACCTTCAAGCTGCCCGAGAATCTGCGCGGAACCGACGAGCACGTGCTGTCGGTCATGGTTCGCGACAACGGCCACAATTGGGACCTCGACGCCGACGACTTCCACAAGGAGGCCCGAGGCCTGGTCTCGTCCTCGCTGTCCGGTCCGGGGACCTACAGCTTCGCCGCGCCGATCGCCTGGAAGATCCAGGGGAACAAGGGCGGCGAGGACATCGAGGATCCGGTGCGCGGCGACGCCAACAACGGCGGCCAGTATGGCGAGCGCGAAGGCTGGCACCTGCCCGGCTTCCCCGACGCGGCCTGGGCCAAGGCCGACATGGCCGACACCAAGCCGTATGCCGGCACGACCTGGTACCGCGCCAGCTTCGACCTGGCCCTGCCTAAGGACCAGGACACCACGCTCGGCCTCTCGATCGGCGATCCGGCCCTGCCCCGCTCGCCCAACAAGCGCTATCGCGTGCTGATCTTCGTCAATGGCTGGAACATGGGCCAGTTCATCGCCAACGTCGGCCCCCAGCGGACCTTCGTGCTGCCCAGCGGGATCGTCGATCCGCACGGCAAGAACACCCTGGCCCTGGCCGTGACCAGCGACGGCGCTCCCGGCGACGCGCTGGAGGCCGTCAAGCTCGTCAATCTGCGGACCGTGCGCGGCGGCATCCCCGTGGCCCGCGTTCCCGCCCCCGACTTCAAACCCTGATACCCGACTTCTGGAGACCACCCGTGCCCAATCTCGCCCATGGCCTCGACGCCAAGGACATCAAGGCCAAGATCGCCGCCCTGATCAGCAACCTCGTCGACATCACCGACGAGACCGGCGAGTTCCTGCTGCGCCTGGACGACGGCCGCGTCATCGACACCAAGGGCTGGAACGACTGGGAATGGACCCACGGCGTCGGCCTGTACGGCCTGTGGAAGCAGTACGAGATGCACGGCGACGAGCGCGCCTTCGACATCATGGTCAAGTGGTTCGCCGATCGCTTCGAGGCCGGCACCCCGACCAAGAACATCAACACCGTCTCGCCGTTCCTGACCCTGGCCTATCTCTACGAGGCCACCGGCGACCACACCTACATCCCCTATCTCGAGACCTGGGCCGACTACGTCATGTACGAGGGTCCGCGCACCGAGGAAGGCGGCTTCCAGCACATCGTCTTCAACAGCGAGAACCCGCAGCAACTGTGGGACGACACGCTGATGATGAGCGTGCTGCCGCTGGCCAAGATCGGCCTGCTGCTCGACCGCCCCGACTTCGTCGAGGAGGCCAAGCGCCAGTTCATGGTCCACATCAAGTACCTGGCCGACCGCAAGACCGGCCTGTGGTTCCACGGCTGGACGTTCCTGGGCCGTCACAACTTCGCCGACGCGCTGTGGGCGCGCGGGAATTGCTGGGTGACGATCGCCATCCCGGAGTTCATCGAGCTTCTGGACCTCAAGCCGGGCGATGGCCTGCGCGCCTTCCTGATCGATGCGCTCGAAGCCCAGATCAAGGCGCTGACGCGGTTCCAGGACGCCGAGACCGGCCTCTGGCATACGATCATCAACGACAAGACCTCGTACCTGGAAGCCTCGGCCACTGCTGGCTTCGCCTACGGCATCCTGAAGGCCGTGCGCAAACGCTATATCGGCAAGGAATACGAAGCCGTCGCCATCCGCGCCATCAAGGGCGTGCTGGCCAATATCGATGAGGCGGGCGAGTTGCAGCAGGTCTCGTTCGGCACCCCGGTGTTCGACACGATCCAGGGCTACAAGGACATCCCGCTGACCTCGATGCCCTATGGCCAGTCGCTGGCCATGCTGGCCCTGGGCGAGTTCCAGCGGGCCTTCATCTAACCCACCACCGCGTCAACCGGTCCGGCTAGGCCGGACCGGCCAAAGGGGCATGAAGACCCCGCTTCCAAGGGACAAGAGACCAACATGGCCATGCCGGACACCCGCAAACCCACGTGGGCCGCCTATTGGGGCTGGGGCTCCGGCGACATGCTGGGGGCCGGCGCGCAAGCCGTGATCACCGGCTGGCTGGCCTTCTTCTTCATCAATTTCTGCGGCCTCTCGCCGGTCGAGACGGGCCTGATCCTGGGTCTGCCGCGCCTCCTGGAGGCGATCACCTGCCCGTTGATCGGCTACGTCTCCGACAACCTGCGCCACACCTGGATCGGCCGGAAGGTCGGGCGGCGGAAGATCTTCCTTATACTGACCATCCCGCTGCTGCCGGCCTTCGCCCTGATCTTCGTCGCGGGCCAGACCTTCGTCTACTACCTGGCGACCTTCGTCTTCTTCGAGTTCGTCTACACGATGTTCCTGATCCCGTGGGAAACCCTCGCGGCGGAAATGACCAAGGATTACAAGGAGAAGGCCAAGTTCGCCGGCGTGCGGATGATGATCGCCCAGAGCTCGGCGATCCTGGCCTCGTACCTGCCGACCCTGATCATCAGCCACTTCGGCGGCAAGGACTCGCCGTCGACCTTCCTGATCATGGCCGCGATCTTCGGCGGGCTGTTCAGCCTGGTGGTGACCATCGTCGTGCTGACGACCTGGGAGCGCCCCTACACCGAGGCCGAGAAGCTGATCCGGCCCGAGCCCATGGACTGGGGCAAGGCGGCGATGATCCCGGTGAACATGTTCCGCGACCTGTTCTCGACCCTGCGCCTGAAGGCCTTCCGCCAGCACCTGTCGCTGTATCTGGGCGGCTATATCAGCCAGGACGTCTTCAACACCGCCTTCCCGCTGTTCGTCACCACGGTGATGCTGGGCTCGACCCTGCTGATCTCCCAGCTGATGACGACCATGTACGTGGCCCAGCTGATCTCGGTGATGATCGCCATCAACGTCATCATCCGCACCGGCCCGGTGGTCGCCTATCGCTGGGCCATCGCCAGCGTCAGCGCGGCGCTGCTGCTGTTCCTGACCTTCTATCTGATCCGGCCGACCGGCTTCGCGGCGGGCGTGGAGCGGCTCGACGGCAATATCTTCAGCGCCCTGCTGCCCGGCGGCTTCAATGCGGCGGTCGTGTTCTGGCTGTTCGTCCCCATCATCCTGGCGGGCCTGGGCCGCGGGACCCTGAACTTCGTGCCGTGGGGCGTCTACAACTACCTGCCCGACGTCGACGAGGCGGTCACCGGCCAACGCCGCGAGGGCATCTTCGCCGGGGTCATGACCCTGACCCGCAAGGTCGCCCAGTCCGGCGCCATCGTGCTGACCACCAGCCTGATCGGCATGGGCGGCTTCGTGGCGGCCGACAAGAACCACCCGGGCGCCGTGACCCAGACGCCGCACGCCATCCAGGTGGTGACCCTGGTCATGGTCGGCCTGCCGATCCTGGTCATGCTGGCCGGCATGGTCATCTCGTGGTCGTTCCGCCTGAACGCCAGGACGCACGCGGTGCTGGTCCACGAGGTCGAGCGCCTGCGCGCCGGCGCGACCGAGGCCGAGACGCCGGAGTCCAGGCGGATCGTCGAGGACCTGACCGGTTGGAAGTGGGAGCGGCTCTGGGGGCGCTAATTCCTCACATCAAGCCGTTCGAACGCGACGCGCCCGAACCTCAGGGGCGCGCGTGGAAGCGCCAAATACCCGCACGCCCCTCATGCACGCGGCAAGAGAACCTGACCCTCGCCATCGGCGCGGATCTCTATTCGTGTCCCGAACCGCGCCGAGCGGGCGGCTAGGCGACGCAGGATCGTTCCCCCTCGCCCAGGGCCGGCGAAGGTTGGCGCGCCCCGCGTGGTCATGTCCGACGGCCCTCCAAGCCCGACCTCGTTCAAGACGATGGGAAGCAGCCTGACCGAGACACACCGGCCGCCGTCGAAGGCGCATTCCGCGACTACGCTTTCCCAAGCCTCGGCGGGATAGGCGCCTTGTGGCTTCTCCGTCTGGAAGATGAAATTGCCAAGGCCGAAGAACAGCGGGGCCGCGCGATGAACCTCGAGGCCCTGCGCCACCGGCGCTCCATGTCCTACGAACGCCGCCGCCCCCGCCTCCACGCACCGATGGGCGAAGGTCCGCTGCCAGTCGGGAACGTCGGCGATGTCCGGTTCCCAGTCGTGGTTGTGGTGATAGACCACCACGACTCGGGCCCGGCGGCGGGCGACAGCGATAGCCTCCAGGATCCGCGCGGCGTCCGCCTCGACCACCTGACCGGCGGCGTCGCGGCGCAGCTCGTTGACGCCCGGACGCCCCATGGCGGCGGCCCCGCCTTCGCGGATCTTGCCCGTGGCGAAAGCGACGAGGCCCACCGCCCCGACCGGCGTCGCGCGCCAAGTCGGCTCCGATGCGCTCGCGAGGTCAAGGCCCGTTCCCGCCGAGGGCAGACCCGCGGCCCGGATCGCGTCGAGCGTATCGACAACGCCGCCCGAACCCAGGTCGAACGCGTGGTTGCCGGCCGTGGCCAGCAGGTTGACGTGCACGCCCTTCAATGTCTCCAACACACCCGCGTCGCCGGCGTGCAAGGTCAGACGCTCGCGCGTGGGGGCGCCCGCGCGCGGCCCCTGGATCACCGTCTCGAGGTTTGTGAAGCAGACGTCCGCCCCGGCCAAACGGGCGGCGATCGCCGCGCGGCCCGGCCAATGGGCCGGCGAAAGCTCATGCTCGATCAGCGACTGTCCCAGCAGCGTCAGGCGCAGGTCTCTCCGACCGTTCGCGCGGGCCGCGACCGACGGCGTTAAGGCCGAGCCGAATCCCGCGGCGAGAAGTCGTCTGCGATCCATGGAGCCTTTCCACCCGCCGAAGCCGTAAGGGCGTCAGGTTAGGACCGTGACGCGCGGTCCAGCTAGATCATGCGCCCAGCGCATGACGTGATGTCTCACGGCGCGCGGGCGTCACGTCGAACCTTCGCGACATGTATGAGTTCGCGGCGAAAAATCGGGGAAGCCATACCCTGACGACATGGCCCGATCAGCAAATCCAATAACATTGCGCGCCGAAACCGTCGAAACCTAGGCTTTGACCGTCGGCAGGGGAGCTTACGCGCGGTCGGCGCGGAGCGTGGCTGACGGACAGGGGATCAGTTGATGCAAGCTTCGACCTTGCGCGCCTTGTGCGCCGGAACCGCCCATGTGGCCTTGCTGGCCGCGAGCCTCGCCGCGCCCGCCCACGCCCAGACGGCCGCCGCCCCGCCCCGGGCCGACGAGGCCGTGGCGATCGACACCATTATCGTCACCGGTTCGCGGATCCAGCGGCGCGACGCCGACGCCGTTGGAGTGGTTACGACCCTGACCGAGCAGGACATCAAGAATTCCGGCGCCAATTCGGTGGGCGAACTGCTGCAGAAGCTGCCGTCGGCCGGCGTCAGCCTTAGCAGCAACGGCACCCAGGGCACGTCATACGGCGCGAGTTCGATCAATCTGCGCTACCTGGGCGGCGCCGAGGGCAGCGGCAACCGGGTTCTGGTCTTGGTCGACGGTCACCGCTGGGTCGACGGCGTGGGCCAACGGGGCTTTCGCGACTTCGTCGATCTCAACACCATGCCGCTGGGCATGATCGAGGGCGCCGAGGTTCTCAAGGACGGCGCCTCGGCGATCTACGGCGCGGACGCCATCGCCGGCGTGGTCAACCTGAAGACCCTGCGCGACTTCGACGGCGTGAAGGTCCAGACCAAGTACGGCGTCAGTTCGCATGGCGACGGCGCCTCCTATTCGGGCGTCGCCAATTTCGGCAAGCGCTTCGATAAGAGCGCGCTGATCGTGTCGCTGAGCTACGTCAAGGACAAGCCGATCCTGACGGCCGACCGCGACCTGACCCGGGTGACCCTGGTCCCGACGACCTCGGTCGGCACCAGCCCCAACGGTCTCTATATTCTTCCGGGTCTGTCGAATAACACCTATTTCGGCACGCCCGCGGGCTTCGCCGCCTCGGCCACGCCCGCGGCCCTCACGGCGGGTTCGACCATCGGTTCCGGCGCCGCGGCCGACGATGCTTTCCATACCGCCAGCCTGCCGGGCGACTATTACAACACCCAGGCTCAAGGCATCTATTCGACGGGTCCCAGCGAGCGCTACGGGATCTATGGCCGGTTCACCAGCGACCTCGCCGATAAGATCAGGCTGAAGGTCGAGGGCCTTTTCAACGAACGCAAGTCCGACCAGCTCTTCTCGCCGGTCCTGCTGGATATCGGCGGTTCCGCCGGCACGATCCGCGGGTTCGCCATCTCCAGCAAGCAAGCCTACAACCCGTTCGGGGTCGCCAACGGCGTGCCCGCCGCCAACGCCCTCGGCTTCGCCGCCAACCAGGCCTGGCGCATCCGCAAGGTGATGAACGAGGTCGGCAACCGCGACAACGTCCAGGACGTGAAGACCTATCGCATCGCCGGCGGATTGGACGGCGAGTTCAGCCTGCTGGGTCGGGACTGGAAGTGGGACGTCTATGGCCTCTATTCCAAGAACAAGATCCAGACCCAGGCCCTCAATAGCGTCAACTACGACAACCTGGCCTTGGGCCTGAGCGACGCCTGCGCGACCACGGCCGGCTGCACGCCGATCAACCTGTTCGGGACCATGACCTCCGCCCAGGCCGCTTACATTCGCTATACCGCGCGGGAGTCCAACCAGACCGAGATCTACGACGTCACCGCCAACGTCACGGGCGAACTCTTCCAACTGCCCGCCGGACCGCTATCGATCGCCGCCGGCTACGAGCACCGCACGAACAAGGCCCTCGACACGCCCGACGCCTTCGTCAACGCTCTGCCCACCTACATCCCGACCCCGGCGGCCGGCGCCGCCTACGCCAGCAACACCACCACCACGGTCCAGACCCGCAGCCCCACCAAGGGCCAATACAGCCTGGACGAAGTCTATGTCGAAGCCGCCGTGCCGCTGCTGAAGGACGCGGCTCTGGCCAAGAGCCTCGATGTCAGTCTGGCCGCGCGCTACTCCGATTACGACACCGTGGGCGGCGACAGCACCTTCAAGGTCGGCGTGGGCTGGAAGCCGATCAATGACATCCTGGTGCGCGGAACCTATTCGCAGGGCTTCCGCGCGCCCTCGATCCTCGAACTCTACCAGGGCGGCCGCCAGACCAGCTTCCAGGGCGCGGACCCGTGCAACGGCGGCGCCTCGGCCAATCCCAAGCTGCCCGGCTGCGTGGGCGTGCCTACCGGCTACAACCAAGCCAACTACAATCTGAACGGCCTGATCCCCGGCACCATTTCGGGCAACACCAAGCTCAAGGCCGAGACCGCCGACACCTACAGCGCCGGGTTGGCCCTCAAGCCGCGCTTCCTGCCAGGCCTGACCGCCACCATCGACTGGTACGAGATCACCGTCCACGACGCGATCGCCAGCCAATCGGCCACCCAGATCCTCAGCCTTTGCGCTCAACAGGGCGGCGTATTCTGCGGCCTGGTCACCCGCGACGCCTCGACCGGCGCCATCACCAATCTGGTGCAGGGCGTTCAGAACCTGTCGCAGATCAAGACCTCGGGGATCGACAGCACGATCCGCTACGAGTTCAGCACCGATCTGGGCCGCTTCGCCGCCGTGCTCGACACCTCGTACCTGGAGAGCTTCAAGACCACGAGCCCCAATCCGGCGGGCGGAGCCCCCATCGTCGACGAGCGGGCCGGCAAGGGCGACCAGCCCCGGGCGACCTATCCTCACTGGAAGGGACAGACCTCGCTCGGCTGGAACAAGGGGTCGTGGAACGCCCTCTGGCGCGGCCGCTACATCGGCGGGAGCACGGACGTGACCAACCCCGTCAAGGACGCCCACACCAAGGCGATCTTCTACAACGATCTGGAGGGCGGCTATCAGTTCGACAAGTACGACACCGCCGTCAGCGTCGGGGTGAGCAACCTGTTCGACAAGGCGCCGCCGGCTTCCTACGCCAACGCCCCCATCAACTACGATATCTACACCTACGACGCGCGCGGCCGGTATGCCTATGTGCGCGTCTCGGCCAAGTTCTAGGCTGGTCGCCAGAGCGGTCCGCCAAGGCCGCTCCACCGCCTTCCTCCACGCCGGCTTTTCCGAGGATCATGCGATGAGCTCCCCTTCCGAAGCTCCCCAGGGAGCGCCCGCCGACGCGTCGGCGCATGGGCGCGCCCATCCCACGGGATCGCGGCTGCATCCCATCCTGGTGATGCTGGCGATGATGCTTTTGGCCGTCGCGGCCACCCACCTCCTGCCCGCCGGCAAGTTCCAGCGCCACGGCAAGCTTGTGGAGCCGGGCAGCTACAAGGTCGTGCCCAAGATCGCGGGACCGACCGCCCTGTTCGCCCCGGTTCCCCCGGACGCCAAGGACAAGCCGGCCCGCGCGGCGAGCCTGGTGTCGCTGGCCACCACCATTCCCGGCGGCATGATCAAGGCCGCCGCCCTGATCTTCATGGTGATGTTCGTGGGCGGGATGTTCGCGGTCATGCGGGCCACCGGCGCGATCGACGCGGGGGTCGACCGGCTGCTGCATCTGACCGCCGGCAATCTTTACGTCCTGGTCCCGATCCTGATGATCGTGCTGGCCCTGGGCAGTACGTTCCTGGGCTTCATCTCGGAATATCTGGTGATCATCCCGATCGTGGCGGTGATCGGCCAGCGGATGGGCCTTCCCAATCTCTTCTCGATGGCCGTCGTCGCCGTCGCGGCCAAGATCGGCTACGCCGCCTCGGTCACCAATCCCGTCGCGCTGGCCATCGCCCAACCCTTGGCCGGCGTGCCGGTGTTCAGCGGCATGTTGGTCCGGTTCGGCGTCTTCGTCCTTTTCCTGAGCCTGGGCATTGGCTTCGTGCTCCTTTACGTGCGCAAGGTCGCGCCCAGTCCTGGCGATCGGATCGTCGCGGCGTTAAGCGCGCCGCGCCTGAGCGCACGCCAGATCGGCGTGCTGCTGACCCTGCTGGCGGGCAGCGTCGGCCTGATCGTCGGCGCTCGACTCTGGGATTGGGGCAATCCCGAACTCGCGGCCTTCTACGTGGCCATCAGCGCGGCCATCGCCCTGGTGGGCGGTCTGAGGGCTGGGCAGGCCGCGGACGTTTTCGTCGAAGGCATGAAGTCGATGATGCTGGCCTGTCTGCTGGTCGGACTAGCCGCGTCGGTGGAGATCATCCTGCGCGACAGCCAGGTGCTGGACACCATCATCGCCGGCGCGACCCAACTGGCGCGAGGACACGGCCCGCCGGTCGTGGCCAACGCCCTGATGGCCATCGAGATGGGTCTGGACGTCGTGATCCCCAGCGTCTCGGGCAAGGCCACGCTCAGCATTCCGATCCTAGCGCCGATCGCCCACGCCTCGGGCGTCGGCGGACAGACCTTGGTCGTCGCCTTCCTGCTGGGCAGCGGCCTGATGAACATGGTCACCCCGACCTCGGGCATGCTTTTGGCCTATCTGGCCACCGCCAAGGTCGACTACCTGCAATGGCTGAGGTTCATCGCCCCGCTGATGGCGGTGCTGGTGATATTGGCGATGGTCATCCTGGCTCTGGCGGCGGTGCGGCTGTGAGCGACACCGGCGACGAGGCTTCCGCGCCCTTCCTTGCCCCCGACGACGTGCATGTGACGCGCGACGTCATGATCACCATGCGCGACGGCGTCCGATTGGCCACCGACATCTATCGGCCGGCGATCGACGGGCGGCCGATCGATACGCCCTTGCCGGTGCTGCTAGAGCGCACGCCCTACGACAAGCTTGGAACCAATCACGGCGACCGCACCCGCGATGACCCCACCCCACGCTCGAAGCCCGAACTGGCGGTGGACTTCGCGCGCGGCGGCTATGTGGTCGCGCTTCAGGACTGCCGAGGCCGATACGGTTCGGAAGGCGTGTTCGAAAAGTACCTGAACGAAGGTCCGGATGGCGTCGACACCATCGCCTGGCTGGCGAAGCAGCCCTGGTGCGACGGCCGGGTGGCGACCTTGGGTCTTTCCTATGGCGCGCACGTCCAAAGCGCCCTGGCCTGCCTCGCCCCCCCGGCCCTGGCGGCGATGTTCCTCGACTCGGGGGGCTTCTCCAGCGCCTTTCACTCCGGCATCCGCCAGGGCGGCGCCTTCGAGCTGAAGCAGGCGACATGGGCCTACAAGCACGCCCTGCTGAGCCCCGCCACCAAGGCCGACCCGGCCCGCCTGGCCGCCTTGAAGGCCGAGGACTTGAGGGCCTGGTTCAAGCGAATGCCGTGGTCGGAAGGCCAATCGCCGCTGGCGGCCGCGCCGGAATACGAGAAATACCTTCTGGACCAATGGCGAAACGGCCTGTTCGGCCCCTACTGGGAACAGAACGGCCTCTACGCGGCCGGCGCCTACGACGCCTATGCCGACGTGCCGATGGTTCATATGAGCAGTTGGTATGATCCCTACGCCCTGACCGCGACGCAGAACTATGTCGGCCTCGCCGCGCGCAAGCGCGGTCCCGTCAAGCTGATCCTGGGGCCCTGGACGCATGGACAGAGATCGGTCACGCACGCCGGCGAAGTCGACTTCGGCGCCGAGGCGGCCCTGGACGGCGCGCTGGCCGCCGACTTCGTGACCTTGCGCCTGGCCTGGTTCGACGCCTGGCTAAAGGACGGCGCCGGCCCCGATCCCCTGCCGCCGGTCAAACTGTTCGTCATGGGCGGCGGCACGGGCCGAAAGACGCCCGAGGGCCGACTGGATCACGGCGGGCGGTGGCTGGACGCCGACGCCTGGCCGCCGACCACCTCGGCGATCACCGACTACTTCCTGCGTATCGACGGCGGGCTGGACCGCGCTGCGCCGCCGGAGGCCGAAGCCTTCCGGGATTATGTCCATGATCCGGCGCGGCCGGCGCCCACCATCGGCGGGGCGACCGCCTCGGGCGCGCCGGTCATGCAGGCCGGCGCCTTCGACCAACGCGAGCGGCCGGACATGTTTGGCTGCGAGGCGCCCTATCGCCCGCTGGCCGAACGCGACGACGTGCTGGTGTTCCAGACCCCGCCGCTGGCGGAGGCCGTCGAGGTGATCGGCCCGATCCGCGCCGAGCTCTTCATCGGCTCGGATCAACCGGACACCGATTTCCACATCAAGCTGATCGACGTGCACCCGCCCTCGACCGACTATCCGGAGGGTTTCGCGATGAATCTGACCACCGGGGTGCTGCGCGCGCGCTATCGCGAGGGCTTCGATCACGAAACCCGCTTGGAGCCTGACCAAGTCTATCGGATCACGGTCGAGGCCTTCCCGACCGCCAACCTTTTCGCGCCCGGTCACCGCATCCGACTGGACGTGTCGTCCAGCAACTTCCCCCATTTCGACGTCAATCCCAATTCGGGGGAACCCGAAGGCCAGGGAACCTCTCCCCGTCCGGCGCGAAATCGGATCTATGTCGATGCGGCGCGGCCGTCGCGTCTGCTGCTGCCGATCACACGGCGATAACAGCGTCGAGCCAGGACCCTCCATGAAGCTGAATCTGCGCAGCCTGAAAGCCTTTCGGGAAACCATGCTGAGCGGTTCGGCCACCGCCGCGGCCGCGCGCATGGGCCTGACCCAGCCGGCCGTCAGCCGACTGATCGCCCAGCTGGAGCAGGACGCCGGCTTCGAACTGTTCTACCGGGAGAAGGGACGCCTCAATCCCACGCCCGAGGCCCTGATGATCTATGAGGAGGTCGACCTGGCCTTTGGCGGGTTGGAGCGCGTCGATACGCTGGTCCGCGACATCGCGCAGTTCAACACCGGCCTCTTGAAGATCGTCGCGCCGCCCAGCCTGTCGGAAGGGGTGCTTTCGACGATCATGGCGCGCTTCATGGATCGGTTTCCCAAGGTCCGCGTGACCATCGACTCGCGCAGCACAGAGACGGCGCGCACCATGGTCGCCAATCGCACCGCCGACTGTGGCTTCGTGAAGCTGCCCCTGGATCGCGCCGATATCTCCACCGTGGTCCTGTCGACCAGCGAAACCGTCTGCGTCCTGCCTTCCGATCATCCATTGGCCGCCGAGGACGTGTTGACGCCCGAACGGCTGCGGGACGTCCCCCTGGTGCTTCTGGGCTATGGCACCTGGACGCGACGGCAGATCGACGACGCCTTTCGCGAGCGCAACATCCGACCGGAGGTCAAGCTCGAAACGCACACGGTGGGCTCGGCCTGCGCTTTCGCCGCTCAGGGCGTCGGCGTGGCCATCGTCAACGCCCTGATGGCCGATAACTTCGTGCGCGCGGGCATGACGACGCGGGTTTTCCGCCCCCGGATCCTTCACGAATATGCGTTCATGACCTCGGCTCTGGCGCCGATGAACCGCCTGGCCGCCGCGCTGCTGGAAGAGGCCCAGACCTATTTCGGCGCCCAGGCTCATTCGGCGGCCGGCGCTTCAAATGATTCCATTTGAACCGAACAGGCGCTAAATCAAACATTTAGAGCGTGATAACCGCCGAAACCGCTTACACTTTCGGCTATCACGCTCTAGGTCAGATAGCCGTGGACGATCTTCACCAGGTCCTCGGCGGCTTGTCGGCGCGCGTCATCGGCCGGCGCGTCGGGGTCGACCATGTGCTCGCGGATGTGGTCTTCGATCACCTCGGCGATGAAGCCGTCCAGCGCGCCTCGGCAGGCCGTGGCCTGCTGCAGAACCCTGACGCATTCGGTGTCGCTCTCCACCGCCCGCTCGATCGCCTCGAGCTGGCCGCGCAGCCGCTTGAGCCTGTTCAGAAGCTTGGTCTTCTCCCGCGCGATATGGGTCATTTTTTCGACTCTCGGACCTTGAACTATACTCCCTAGGGGTATATCGGCGCTCCCACGGACGTCGACCCCAAAAGGTCGTCCGCCGTGGCTGACGCCAATGTCGTCGGTCGTTCGCCAACCAGACCAAGGGATTCCATGAACCCGCGATCTAGCAGCCCGTCCAACGAGGGCGACAGTCCGCGCATCGCGCTGACCGCCGCTGTTTCGTTCGGCCGGTTCGCCGCCCGGAATCGAGGCCTGGTCGTCCGTCACGGCGCGCCCCCGCGCCGATAGCCGGCGGCCGACCTCCCGGGCTTGAGCACACCGCAAAAGCCAAGAGGAGGTCGCCATGACCGCCTGCGTCTTCAAATTCGTCGACTTCGCCCACCTCGGGGAAGATATCCTCGCCTTCTTTCCTCACCTGGTCGCGAACGACTCGCCGCCCGCCGATCACGGTCCGCTGACCGCGACCTGGTCCGTCGGCCCCGATGGACGGCCGCGCCGCGCCTGGCGCGTGACGGCCCCCATGGCCCCGCGCTGATCCGCCAAAACGCCAGAAACCGAGCTTCCGCCGCCCCGACACGGCGGCGGAGGCCGTTTCACGCGGGCGCCGCTGACACCGAGTAACACTGGCCCGACCACGGTCGCCGTGGCCGCGCCTTCGCATGAAAGACCCAAGACCATGATGATCGACACGACCCCGCCGGTCCTGGCCGCCCTCGCCATCGCGCTCGCCGCCGCCGCCCCGGCCTTCGCCGAGGACGCGCCGCCGCCGGCCGAGCAAACCCCGGCCGAACAGACGATGGCCGTGCATGGCCAGGCGACGCTGGTCGTCCAGGGCCATGACCGTTTCACCTCGCCCTATGCCGGACGCAACAGCCTGTCGGCCAAGGCGATGGGGCGCGAAACCTTCGACATGACCCTCTATCTGGGCGTCCGCCCGTGGAAAGGCGCCGAGATCTGGATCAATCCCGAGATCGACCAGGGCTTTGGCCTCAGCAACACCCTGGGCGTGGCGGGCTTCCCGAGCGGCGAGGCCTACAAGGTCGGCAAGAGCAAGCCCTATCCGAAGCTGCCGCGCGCCTTCATCCGTCAAACCGTCGATCTGGGCGGCGAGCATCAGGCCGTCGAGGCCGACCAGAACCAACTGGCCGGATCGCAGGCGGCCGATCGCCTGGTGCTGACCGTCGGCAAGTTCAGCGTCGTCGACGTCTTCGACACCAACGCCTACGCCCACGATCCGCGCCGCGACTTCCTGAACTGGGCGATGATCGACGCGGGCGTGTTCGACTACGCCGCCAACGCCTGGGGCTATACCTATGGCGCGGCCGCCGAGCTCTATCAGGGTCGGTGGACGCTGCGGGCCGGGGCCTTCGACCTCTCCAGCGAGCCCAATAGCGCCACCCTGGACAAAAAGTTCGACCAATTCCAGTTGGTCGGCGAAATCGAGGAGCGTCACAGCTGGCATGGACAGCCCGGCAAGCTGAAGGTCACGACCTTCGTGACGCGAGGCCGCATGGGCCGGTTCGACGACGCTGTGCGCCAGGCCGCCATTACGGGGACGCCGGCCGATATCGAGGCCGTGCGCCGCTACGCCAGCCGCTCGGGCGTCAGCGTCAATCTCGAGCAGCAGGTCGCGACGGGCGTCGGCGTCTTCGCCAAGGGCGGCGTCGCCGGCGGCGCGATCGAGCCCTACGAGTTCGCCGACATCGACCGCACCCTGGCCGCGGGCGTCTCGGTCAACGGCGCGCGCTGGAAGCGGCCCGACGACACCATCGGCCTGGGCGGGGTGGTCAACGCCATCTCCAGCGCCCACCAGCGCTATCTGGACGCCGGCGGAACCGGCATTCTGGTCGGCGACGGCCGCCTGCCCCATCCGGGCGCCGAGCGCATCGTCGAGGCCTATTACGACTGGGCCCTGACCAAGGCCGTGCACGTCAGCCTCGACTACCAGTACGTCCAGAACCCCGCCTATAACCGCGATCGCGGTCCGGCCTCCATCGGCGCCGCCCGCATCCACGCGCAGTTTTAAGCAAGCGCAGTTGTAAGCAAAGCATGGGTCGGCCCGCGTTCGGGGTCGACCCGGCTTTCTAGAGCGCGCTAGGTTTAAGCGTGAGCGGCCGAACCGCTCGAACGCGCTCTAAATATTTGAATATATAGCCTTTTTATCCGCTTCGAATGATTCCATTTGAAGCGGACAGGCCCTAGTGGGCCGGCGGCCCGCCCAGCAGCCCGGCGTCGTCGGGCGAGGCATGACCCACCAGACCGACGCTGTCGGCGGG
This sequence comes from Caulobacter sp. SSI4214, assembly GCF_012184455.1. Taxonomy (NCBI): domain Bacteria; kingdom Pseudomonadati; phylum Pseudomonadota; class Alphaproteobacteria; order Caulobacterales; family Caulobacteraceae; genus Caulobacter; species Caulobacter sp. SSI4214. Next base: position 55,951 of record NZ_SZWJ01000023.1, read on the forward strand.
GTGCTCGGGGGTCACGGTCATGCCGACCTTGAAGCTGGCGACCGTCGTCGCGCCGCCGCCCAGAAGGATGAAGACGTCTTCCTTGCCGTCGCCGTCCAGATCGAAGCCGACCCGCGCGCCGGCCACCGGGCCGGTGACGTCGGTGACCTGGTTAGCCGTCGATTCGCCCAGCGTCGCGCCCTGAACCGCCAGAACATCGGGCACGAAGGCGGTATTGACCACGGTCAGGTGACCCTGTCCCAGCGCGGCCAGGTGGTCGCCCTTGGCGGCCGAATAGTCCAAGACCACGCCCAGCAGCGTGTCGGCCTTGGTGGTCGGCGCGTTGGCCGAGACCAGGAAGGTGTCGGCGCCCGTGCCGCCCGTCGCCACCACGCGGGCGTTCATGACGATGGTGTCGTTGCCCGGGCCGCCGTCCAGACGGTCGATCTGGCCGGCCTTGGCGCCGCGACCATCGATATAGTCGTCGCCGGCGCCGCCATGGATGGTCTCGCCCTCGGGCGTCCCGATCAGCACGTCATTGGCCGGCGTGCCGGTC
>NZ_SZWJ01000024.1:0-56430 GCF_012184455.1 Caulobacter sp. SSI4214
GCGCGGCAGCTCATGGCGACGCGCCACGTCGATCAGGGCGTCCTCGGTGATCTCGTGCGTGGGCGCGATCGGCTGGAGATGCATCATCACCGCCAGTTGCTCGATGCGGCGCGGCTGCTCCAGGTGCGCGACCTCGGCCTCGAGCAGGCGTTTGCGCACGCCCTCGTCGTCGATTTCCTGCTGGATATGGCCGATTTCCTGACGCTCGCGCCAGGCGAAGGTCTTGGCCAGATAGACGCTGGTCACGAGGGTCAGCAGGATTCCGAGGCCCGCCACCTCGACGACGCGAAACCCGCGAATACGACGATTGAAGACGCCCGAGAGGCTCACGCGGCGCCCTCCCAGACGGACGCCGGCGTCCGCACCGCGGCGCGCAGCTTGGACGAGCGCGCGCGCGGATTGGCGGCCAGCTCGGCCTCGCCCGGCGCGATGGCCTTGTTGGAGATCAGCTGGAAGCTGGGCGCGGCGCCGGCGGCCACCGGCGGGGCGTGACGCGACCCCCCGGGCGTCTTGCCCGCGCGTTCGGCCAGGAACGCCTTGACGATGCGGTCTTCGAGGGAATGGAACGTCACGACCACCAGGCGGCCGCCCGGCTTCAGCACCCGCTCGGCGGCGGCGAGCCCCGCCTCCAGCTCGGCCAGCTCGTCATTGACCGCGATCCGCAGCCCCTGGAACGAACGGGTGGCCGGATGGACCTTGGCGCCCTTGCGGCCGCCGACCGCGCGTTCGATCACCTCGGCCAGGTCCAGCGTATGGGAAAACGGCCGCTCCTCGCGGCGACGGACGATGAAGCTGGCGATGCGGCGCGAGGCGTGCTCCTCGCCATAGACATAGAGGATCCGCGCCAGCTCGGCCTGGTCCAGCGTGTTGACCAGATCGGCGGCGGTCGGCCCCGTATCGCCCATCCGCATGTCCAGCGGCCCGTCGCGCATGAAGGAAAAGCCGCGCTCGGCCTGGTCCAGCTGCATCGACGAAACGCCGAGATCCAGCATCACCCCGTCGACGCTAGCCGGACCCAGTTCGTCCAACATTTCTGAAAAGCGGGCCTGGACCAGACGGAACCGATCGGCCGGCAGGTCTTCCGCGAACCGCCGGACGGTCGGATCGCGATCGAAGGCGACAACCCGGGCGCCGGTCGCGAGCACGGCGCGCGTATAGCCGCCCGCCCCGAACGTGCCGTCGACCACCAGATCGCCAGGCTTGGCGTCCAGAGCCTCGACGACTTCGTCGAGCAGCACCGAGACGTGCGGCGCGGCGCTCACGACGCGCTTCCGAACTTGGCTACGCGTTGCTGCGCCCGCAGCGCGGCAAGCCCTTCCCGCGCCAGGTCGCGCTGCGCCGCGCGATGGGCCTGGAAGGCCTCGCGCGACCAGATCTGAAAACGCTCGCCCATGCCGACGACGGCCACCCAATCCGTGAGGCCGCACATTTCGCACAGGTGGTCGGGGAGCGTAATGCGACCAGCTGTATCAAACGACAGCTTGGACATGCCGCCCAGCACGCTGGTCTCCAGCGCCGAGCGCGTCGGGTCGCCGAAGGGGATCTCCTCGATCACCGCCAGGTAACGATCGAACAAGGCTTTTCCGCCAGCTTCCAGACAATCGGCCTCGATAGAGGGGAAGCAGAAGATCCCATCGAACATGCCAGACACGGCCGCGCGGAATTCCTGCGGCACAACGATGCGCCGCTTGCTGTCGAGCTGTTTCTCGAACGTCGAGAGAAACACGAAAGCCGAACCCCGCCAGACCCAAGCCGGTCGACGAGCCACCACACCCCGCCCCGACGCGAATTGGGTTAACATGGGATGAATTGGGATACAATGACACTTCGGGGAATTCCCTCAGAATTCCAAAGTTATGCCGGCATTCTTTAACGACCGTGACAGTCCATCCACAGAACATACATGGAACACATTAAGCTTGATGGATCTTCGGTGTCAGTTAGTCCCATTCCGGGTCTTTCCGCGCGGCCGCGCGGCGAGGATCATCCTCCGCGCACGAGGGACCAGATGATCTGTAAGCCGGGTTCTGTTCCGCCTCCGGAGAGGCGGCGACGATCATTCCTCTAGGCCGGCCATTGCTGGACGGCTCTCGCGACCTACCCGGATCCTCTCGGCCAGTGACGGCCTAGTCGACGCGAGGCCGACGCGGGATCCCTATTCGGTCTTGCTCCAGGCGGGGCTTGCCATGCCGTCCCTGTCGCCAGGTCCGCGGTGGGCTCTTACCCCACCCTTTCACCCTTACCGCCCGCGAACGGGAGGCGGTTTGCTTTCTGTGGCGCTATCCCTGGGATCGCTCCCGGTGGGCGTTACCCACCGCCTTGTCACCGTGGAGCCCGGACTTTCCTCGGCGTCCGAAGACGACGCGACCGCCCGACCATCTGGTCCGGGACGGTGTTTGACGGGGTGTTTTCCAAACGTCAACAAACATCCAACTTCCCCGGCGAATGCCGGGGCCCAGATTCATCCCGGGCGTCTGGGGTTCTTGCGCTAGTAGACAGCGCCAAACCCATCGAGGATCGCTGGCTCGACCTGGGCCCCGGCATTGGCTTCGCCGCACTGACGTGTCGCCGGGGAAATCGGGTTAAGAAAGATCCCGCATCAACCCCGCGATCGGATGCTCGCCCAGCCCCTTCGCCGCGCCCAGGCGGTCGGCGTGGTTCTTGTTCTGCGAGAGCTTGAAGGTCCCTTCCAGCCGCTCGACGAACAGCCGCCCGCCCATGACCCCGTTCAATAGGGCCTCGAACTTGCCGGCCTTCATCTTGTCGCGGGTCCAGGGCGTCTTCGGCGAGAGACGCGCCTCCTCCTGGGCCGACAGGTCGTCGAGCAGCGCGATCAGTTCGGCCTCGTTCAGCGGGGCCACCGAGCCCTCGGCCTCGACCGACTGGTAGTTCCAGGTCGGGACCTGATCGGCGCTCTCGTACCAGTCGGGGCTGACATAGGCGTCGAGGCCGGTCGCCAGGACCACCGCGCGGAAGCCTTGCGTCAGATGCGGCGTCAGGACGTTGCCGCGCGACAGGTGGAAGTCGAGCGCGATCTCACTGTCCAGCTCGCGGATCACGACCGGCGACTGGGCGACCATCGGCCGGCCGCCGACGCTGGCGGCGATCGTCACGAACGGATGGGCCCGCAGGAAGCCCAGCAGGACCGCGCGGTCCTCGACATGGAAGGCCTTGCCGGGATGCATCAGTCGGCCGCCGCGCGCAGCAGACCGACCAGCCGCGCCCGCGTCTCGCCGTCGGCGACGCCGTCGAAGCGGCTCTGCAGCCAGTGGCGCTGGAAGGCGGCGACGATGGTCGTGGTCCATTCGTCGTACTTGCCTGTCGGGGCGCAATCGAAGCCCAGACGCGTCAGGCCCGCTTGCAGCGCGAAGACGCCGGTCCCCTCCTCGCCCTGGCCCAGCGGCGCGCCGGGCGACGGCGCCGGCTCGATCCACAGGCCATGGCCGCTTTCGGCCAGGCGCTTCCAGGGAAAGAGCTCGCCCGGATCGATCTTGCGCGCCGGGGCGATATCGGAGTGGCCGAGGATGCGGCTGTCGGGGATCATCCAGCGCGAGCGCACGTCGGCCAGCAGGTTGATCACCGCGGCGATCTGGGCGTCCGGGAACGGGCGATAGCCGAACTCGTGGCCGGGATTGACGATCTCGATGCCGATGGAGGCCGAGTTGATGTCCTTGACGCCCTTCCAGAAGGCGGCGCCGGCGTGCCAGGCGCGGCGCTCCTCGGGCACGAGACGGAAGACGCGGCCGTCCTCCTCGACACAGTAGTGGGCGCTGACCTTGGCCTCGGGGTCGCGCAGCCGCTCTATGGCCGCCTCGCCGGTCTCCATGCCGGTGTAGTGCAGCACCACGGTGTCGGGGACAGCCTTCCGCGCGTCGAAGTTCGGCGACGGGGCCTCGATGAAGGACAGGCTCATAGGGCGCGATTCCGGATCGACATCAGCAGTGGCATGACCTGATTCCGCCGCAGCGCGATGATCAGAACGCCGATCAGCGCCAGCGAAGCGCCGATCCCCATGCGCAGATCGAAGTGGTCGTGGGTGACCACCACGCCCATGCCGATCGTAAGGAGCGGCGTCATCAGGGTCAGCGGCGCGATCAGGTTGGCCTCGTAGCGCTGGATCAGCCCGTAATAGGCCGTGTGGGCCAGGACCGAAACCACCAGGGCCGAGAACACCACCGCCCCGACGAAAAGCCATCCGGCGTGCAGGCCGGCCGCCACCTGCCCCGGCTCCATCAGCGCGCTCATCAGCCCCAGCGGCCACAAGGATGAAAAGCCGACCCAGGCCTGGAACTGCAGCGGTTTGACGCCCTCGATCTGCTTCATCATCACCGCGCCCAGCGAGCCCGTGAAGGCTGCGGCGACGATCAGCCAGAGGCCGGGCGACAGCTCGAAGCCGTGCGGGCTCCACATCACCACCACCGCGCCCAGCAGGGTCAGGGCGATGCCGACGCCGCGTCGCCAGCGGATCTTTTCGCCCAGCATCAGCACCGACAGCACGGTGGTGAACGGCACGCCCAGCTGGATCACCACCGCCGCCGCCGAGGGCGACGCGGTCTGGAATCCCATGAACAGCAGCGCGAAATTGCCGCCGCCCATCAACAGGCCCACCAGAACCATCCGCCAGGTCGGCCGGGGCGCGGGCAACAGCCAAGGCAGGGTGATCGCCGCGACCAGGGCGAAGCGAACGGCGGCGTAGTACAGCGGCGGCACGCCCCACTGGGCGACCACCAACTTGGAGACGATGTTGCTGCCGGCCCAGGCCAGGCAGATCAGGATCAGAAGGCCGAAGTCGCGCAGAGACATAAACCACCGCTTAAGCCGCCGCCCCCTCCGTATGCAATCAAAACCCGCGCGCCGTCACCCAACCCGGGGCGCGATCGCGGTTGACGTTCGGTCAAAACGGTCGTTTTGTTCCTAAACAATGTTCACCTATCGCCACGACGGATCAACCGCGGGCGTCGAACCGGGCGGAAATCATATGGAACACGTGGACGTGCTGATTGTCGGCGCCGGGCTTTCGGGGATCGGCGCGGCCTATCATCTGAAAAAGCACTGCCCTGCCAAGACGTACGCCATCCTGGAGGGACGGGAGGCGATTGGCGGGACCTGGGATCTTTTCCGTTATCCCGGCATCCGCTCCGACAGCGACATGTACACCCTGGGCTACAGCTTCAAGCCCTGGAAGGCCGCCAAGGCCATCGCCGACGGCCCGTCCATTCTGAGCTATGTCCGCGAGACCGCGCGCGAGCATGACGTCGATCGCCACATCCGCTTCAGGCACATGGTCAAGCGCGCCAGCTGGTCCAGCGAAACGGCGACCTGGACCGTCGAGGCCGAGCACGACGGCCGTATCGTCAAGTTCAGCTGCGGCTTCCTCTACATGTGCGCGGGCTATTACCGCTATTCGGCGGGCTACACGCCCGACTTCGCCGGGACCGAGCGCTTCAAGGGCCGGATCGTCCATCCGCAACATTGGCCGCAAGACCTAGACTACACCGGCAAGCAGGTCGTGGTGATCGGCAGCGGCGCCACGGCGGTCACCCTGGTGCCGGAAATGGCCAAGACCGCCGCCCACGTGGTCATGCTGCAGCGCTCGCCGACCTATGTGGTCTCGCGCCCGGCCGAGGACGGGATCGCCAACTGGCTGCGGTCCAAGCTTCCCGCCATGACCGCCTACGGCATCACGCGCTGGAAGAACGTGCTGATGCAGATGCTGTTCTTCAACATGGCGCGAAAGAAGCCCGAGAAGGTCAAGCAGCGCCTGCTGGACATGCTGCGCGAGCATCTGGGTCCCGACTACGACATCGCCACTCACTTCACGCCTCGGTACAATCCATGGGACCAGCGCCTGTGCCTGGTGCCCGACGCGGACCTGTTCGATTCGCTGAAGACCGGAAGGAGCTCGGTGGTCACCGACCACATCGAAGCCTTCACCGAGACCGGCATCCAGCTGAAGTCGGGCAAGGCCCTGGACGCCGACGTGATCGTCACCGCCACGGGCCTGCAACTGCAACTGGTCGGCGGCATGGAGATCGTCATCGACGGCAAGCCGGCCGATCTGTCCCGCGCGATGAGCTACAAGGGCATGATGTTCAGCGACGCGCCGAACATGGCCTCGGTCTTCGGCTACACCAACGCCAGCTGGACGCTCAAGGCGGACCTGACCAGCGAATATGTCTGCCGTCTGCTGAACCACATGGACCGCGTCGGGGCCGACTACTGCGTCCCGCGCGTGGACGATCCCGACATGGAGGTCGAGCCGTGGCTGGACTTCTCGTCCGGCTACATCACCCGCTCGATCGGCCAGTTCCCCAAGCAGGGCGCGCGCAAGCCTTGGAAGGCCCACCAGAACTACGCCCTGGACCTTGTGACCCTGCGCTACGGCAAGGTCGACGACGGCGTGATGGAATTTGGGCGCAAGACGGGGGCTAATGCGACGTCCCTGAAAGCAGCCGCCTAAAACCCTTAAGCTCGCGGCGGGTATCGCCAGACCAACCTTGTTTCGTAAGGAGATCGCGCCTCGCCGCTCGCGGCGAGGCGCGATGGAGACGCTGAGTCAGGCGTCGAGCTTTTCAAGCGTCACGGGTAGCCGCCGTAGTTGGCACATGGCGTGATTATCGATCCAGTCGTCGATGTCGCCAGCCGCGCGCACCTCGATCCTCTCGGTGATCATGGCGTCGATAAGGCTCCTGGCCGCCAGGCTCGCCACGAAACGCCCGGGGCAGATGTGGGCGCCCCCGCCAAACGTTGTCGAACCCTGCTGCGGCCGGTTCAGATCAAATCGATCGGGATTCACGAAAGCTTCAGGATCGCGGTTGGCGGCCGCCCACATCATCAGGACCCGCGTGCCGGCCGGAATGATCAAGCCATCGTAAACCAGATCGGCGCTGAGGATCCGATTGAGATGGATGACCGGCGGCTCCAGCCGCAGGCACTCCACAACGGCGGCCGCGACCTTTTCCGGCTCGGCGCGCAATTGGGTCATCACTTCAGGATGATCCAGCAGCGTGCGGACCGTATTCGCGATAGCCAACGCGGCCGTGTGGAAGCCGTCAAAAAGATTGCCGGCGAGGAACGCTCCGACGGTCTTGGGGACATAGCCGCCATAGTCGAGATCGTCAGCGATATCGATGGCCGCGAGATCGTGCGCTATCGCCGTGACGAACGGGCAACGCCCCGCCTCAAGGGCTCGCTGCCCACTCCCTTCCACAAGCGCGCGGTAGGCCTTGGCCGCGGCGTCGGCCTCGCGAATGCCCTCCCAATCCATCCGCAGGAACAGCATCGGCGTCATCCTGCGAGCCTGGACGGCCGCGGCGAGCGCGTCCTGGTCGCTCATGCCGATCAGACCGCCCCAGTAAAGACCGATCAGGGGCTCCGCGATTTGTTCGACCAGATCAACGGCCTGGTTCAAGGGCAAGCCTTCCAGGATTCGTGTGGCGAGCGCGCGCGCGACGTCGGTGCGCGCGGCCGTCGGCTTGGGCCCGATCTGGTTGAGGAGCACCTTGCGCAAGCTCGCGTTGAGCTCGCCATTGGCGCCGAAGAGCTGGTTCTTGATCAGATCGGCGATGGCGAAGCCCACGGGCTTCTCCTCTGGCAGCTCGGCTGTGAGCACGCCCGGAAAAACCTGATTGGGGGCCATGGCCGCCAGCTCCGGCTTAGCGGCCATGGCGCGCAGGTCAGCGTGGCGGAACACGACCAAGGCCCCGGTGTCGCTTTTCAGAAAGCGAGGCGCGCCGGGCTCGAACACCTGGGCGCAGAACCTGCGGAACGCGATCCGTCCTCCGTCATAGCCGTAGTCCGCCAGGGTCGGCAGCGCCTCGACCTCCAAAACCGTCGGCTGACGCCCTGCAACCTCGCTAGTCATGAGATACTCCCGGGATCCGAGGTCCTTCGTCGTCCGGCAACGGCGCCGACGCCCCTTCGCGCCGAGCATAACGATAGTAATAACTATCTCAATAGCGTTTCGCGCTTTCTTGAGAACGTCCGGCCTCACGGCGCTACGATCGCGGGGAACCACCCGGCCCAGCGCATGGCCCGTCGATGTCCGTAATCGTTCGCGCGACGACCTACCCGCGCTTGCGCTTCACAAACCGCAGCGCCGTGTGCGTGGACGAGAACGCGCACACCTTGGTGTCCGTAAACCCAAGGCCCCGCACCGCCTCCAGGATTTCGACGTCCTTCAGCGGCGCGCCCTTGCCCTTCCGCGCCACGACCCAGACCGCGCCCTTGGCCGCCAGGGCGCCCGCCCAGTCCTCCAGCCGGTCGAAATCCGCCAGGTCCTCGGCGCCGAGGAAGAGAAGGTCGACCCCCTCCTCCGCCTCGTCCAGAGCGACTCGGGTTTCCAGTTCGGCGATGAACGCCTCGTCCTCGACGCCGTCGACCACCACCGTCATGCCGGGCTTCACGCCCAGCTTGTCGAGGCGCGAGGGCGGGTTGAGGATGGCGTGGACCCACTTCTCGGCCTGGCCCGCCTCCAGCGTGAAGCGCGTGCCGTCGCTGAGCACTAGGTCGTCGCCCTCGGCCCGCGCGTTCTTCAAGGCGTGGCCCTGATAGATGCCGCGATAGGCGCCGCGAAAGATCAGCTTCGGCGGCTCCCAGAGGAGCTTGCCCTCGCTTTCGCCGTCGGACAGCTGGCCCCAGACGCCGCTGGCTTCCTTGCCCATGACCTCAGGCGCCCTTGAACACCGGAGCGCGCTTTTCGAGGATCGCGTCGACGCCTTCCATATGGTCCTCGGTGTGGTGGGCGATGGCCTGGGCGGCGGCGCTCATCTCCATCAGGGTGTCGTAGCTGGCGTTTTGGCCGTGCTTGAGCAGGCTCTTGGCCATGCGTAGGGCGTGCGGCGGCTGCTGGGCGATCCGCTCGGCCAGGGCCAGGGCCTCGCCCATCAGGTCGGCGTGCGGCACGGCCTTGCTGATCAGGCCCCACTCGGCCGCCTTGGCCGCGTCGATGACGTCGCCGGTGAACAACAGCTCGGCCGCCCGGCTCATGCCGATCGTGCGCGGCATCAGCCAGGCGCCGCCGTCGCCGGGAATCAAGCCCAGCTTCAGGAACGTCACGCCGAACTTGGCGGTGTCGGCGGCGATTCGGATGTCCGTCATGCAGGCCACGTCGCAACCCAGGCCGATCGCCGCGCCATTGACCGCCGCGATCGACGGGACCTCCAGGCCGTAGATGGCGCGGACGATGCGGTGGATGTTCTTGCGATAGCCGTCGCGCACCGCCACCCCGTTGCCGCCGAAAGCCCCCTCGCGGGCCTTCATCGCCTTGACGTCGCCGCCGGCCGAGAAGGCCCGGCCCGCCCCGGTCAGGACCACGCAGCGGATGTCCTGGTCGTCATTGATCGCCTCGCAGGCCGCGGCCACCTGGTCGCCATCGCCGGGCGCGCCCAGGGCGTTCATCGCTTCCGGCCGATTCAAGGTGAGAATGGCGACGTGGCCGCGCTTTTCGACGAGAATCAAAGACAATGGGCGCTCCTGCTGATGCTTATTACTGTTATGGATCCATACTCCGCTTCGGCTTCCCGCGCAGCCAGTCGAAATCAGATCAACCCACGCGATAGTAGGGATCACGAAAACGCGACTGGCGCGCCGCTCCCTGGCGACATTGAAATGAGTTCGGGACGAGAGAGAAGGCTGCGGCGGATGACCGAGCACGCTAAGGCCCGCCATGTGTTGATTATCGAGGACGAAATCCTCATCGCGTTTGAAGTCGAGGCCCTTTTGGCGGAACAGGGCTTCACCAGTTTCGATATCGCCGACAGCCCCGGCGACGCCTTGGCCTTGGCCTTGGCCAATCCTCCGGACCTGATCACCGCCGACTACCGCATCGTGGGGGGCACGGGGGTCGAGGCCGTCGAGGCCATCCAGCGTCAACTGGGCTCCATTCCCGTCGTGTATGTGACGGGAAATTCCGACCTTGTGCAGGACCGCCTGCGGCCGATCGTCGGCAAGCCAATCTCGCCACGCATCCTGGCCGAGGCCTGCGCCCAGGCGCTGATGGCTTGAGTTGTACCGGCGCGGCTCCCTCCGCTAGACTCGAGGGACGGGAGTACGCGATGCACGAGATCACCACGGTCGACGCCTTGGAAGCGCTCTACCAGCCGCTTCCCGCCCCGGCCTCGACCGTCAAGGTCACCGACCATATCACCCCGCACTACGCCGCGCTGATAAAGGCTTCTCCCTTCGTGGCGCTGGCCACGGCGGGTCCCGAGGGCCTGGATTGCAGCCCGCGCGGCGACCTGCCGGGTTTCGTCCGCATCGAGGATGCCCGGACGTTGATCCTGCCCGACCGGCGCGGCAACAACCGCATCGACTCGCTGCGCAACGTCATCCGCGATCCGCGCGTGGCCCTGCTGTTCCTGATCCCAGGCTCGGGCACGACCTTCCGCGTCAACGGCCGCGCGGTCATCAGCGCCGATCCGGCGTTGTTGGAAAGCTTCGCCGTGGATGGCAAGGCGCCGCGCACCGCGATGATCGTCACGGTCGAGGAAGCCTATTTCCAATGCGCCCGCGCCATCGCGCGCTCGGGCCTCTGGAACCCCGAGACCCACATCGATCCCAAGTCCCTGCCCACGCCCGGCGCCATGCTGGCGGCGGTCACGGCCGGCGAGGTCGGCGGCGACACCTACGACCGCGAATGGCCCGGACGCGCGGCCAAGACGATGTGGTGAAGGGGCAGCTAGGCAGGCGTCCGCTGAGGGTGGAAACCTGCGCCTCACTACCCTAGCGTGACCGCAATTTAGCGACAGCCGGAAGATAGATGGTGGGCAGAGGAGTTCGACCAGTCACCCGAGAGGGTTTGGAAAGCTTATCGGATGGAGCTCTGAACGCGTACATTGCCGACACGAGAACTCGCATCGCCATGATGACAAAGGCTACGCTTCGAAGGTCATATCAGAACCAGCTGAGGATGGCCGAGGAGGTGAAGGCAACACGACGGGGTTAAGGTCGGCAACGGGTGGACACAAGAACTTTACCGACGCCGCCAAAGCGTCTCGCCAATAGGCATTGTTCGGCCATTCTCGAATTTCGGCCGCGTGCCGTGTAACAAACGGCTCAGGCCGTAGAGCCCAGCCGACGTTGCCCATGAAATGGGAACTGTGACGAGTGAGGCGAACTCGCGATGGGCAAGAAATACACCCACTCTAGCCAAGCCGATCAGGACACAGAACCCAGCCAAGATGACGAACCATTTCTCAGCCAGCCAAAGCGCTAATCGCAAATTTTGAGGCATATAGTCCCGCCGGTGTAGCTCGTCAGCTATCGCGCTGACGTTGCCTTAGAATCAGAACTCCGACAGCAGACCTGCCCAACGCTTCCAACGGCTCGAAAACCGACCCTTCCCCCGCAAACAAAAGCGGCCCTGGGCTCCCCACCCAAGGCCGCTTGAAACACATCAGTCGCCGAAGCCGCCGTCAGTCGTCGCGGTGGACGCGTTCGCGGCGTTCGTGGCGTTCCTGGGCTTCCAGGCTGAGCGTCGCCGTCGGGCGAGCGTCCAGCCGGGCCAGGCCGATCGGCTCGCCCGTCTCCTCGCAGTAGCCATAGGAGCCGTCCTCGACTCGGCGCAGGGCCTGGTCGATCTTGGAGATCAGCTTCCGTTGACGATCGCGGGTGCGGAGCTCAAGAGCCCGATCGGTTTCCGAGGACGCGCGATCGGCGAGATCGGCGTGATTCTCGGTTTCCTTCTGGAGGTGGGAGACCGTTTCGCGCGATTCGCGAAGGATCTCTTCTTTCCAGGCCAGCAGCTTGTTCTTGAAGTACTCAAGCTGCCGGTCGTTCATAAAAGGCTCGTCCTCGGAAGGACGGTACTCAGACTTATCGACTAGAACAGTGGCCGTTTGCATCAACGCCTCACGCCCCAATGAACTCAGCCTTCGAGGGCTGCGTGCTTATAGCAAAAGGTGAGCCGCATTCAATGAACCTCGCGTGAGCGGCGCGTTCAGGTCGCGCGACCCGCGCGGCGGCTCGAAGACCGCGGCGGCGACGGATATAAAACGCGCGAACGCGCCAAGCGTGGCGGAGGCGAACGACGATCTTGTTCGCCGCCCCGCCCATGTCAGCTGTTCCGCGCCTGAAGCTTGGCCAGCTCGACGGCGGCCCGAGTCTCGATCTCGTTGAGCACCCCTTCGAGTCGGGGGTCGTCGGTCGCGTCGCGCTGCTCGCGGACGGCGCGGGTCAAGCGATCCAGGGCGCTCGGCGAGATCTCGCCGTCGATCAGCGCGATCCGCACCTCGCCCAGGATGTCGAGAATATTGTCGGCGCGGCGCACCGCCCGCTTGCGGCGCTCCAGCGGGCCGCCGACGGTTTCCATCTGTTGCAGCGCCAGCAGCGCGTCCACCGAGCCGACGCCCGTCAGACCGCCGACGGCCGCCGTGCTGGCCGCGCCGCTGGCGGCATTCACGGACGGAAGCGAAAAGCCCGACGCCCCGCCGGCGGGCCTGGCCCGCGACGCGCCGGTCGCCCCCACGCCTCCCGTGCTGGAAACCTTCATCCGACAGCTCCAATAAGCCTACGCGCGCGAGTCACGCTTCCCGCGCCTTGGATCACATTAGTCCGCCATCCGCTTGAAGTATGGTTAATGCCGGGCAGAATCTGCCGTTCGGCGCCGGGCGGCCCGGCGGCCAATCGGGAATCCCTTGAGTCACAAGGCCCTAGCCCACCGGGAAGAACTGGCCCGCTTCTGGCATGGGACGGCGCGGGGATGTGTCCCGACCCCGGTATCGCCTTCGAGACCACCATGCCGCGTTCATTCTTTCGCACCCTCCTGATCGCCCTGGTCGCGGTTTCGTCGCTCGTCGCGGCGCCCGCCTTCGCCAAGTCGCGCATCAAGGACATCGTGTCCTTCGAGGGCGTCCGGGAAAACCAGCTGGTCGGCTACGGCATGGTCGTGGGCCTGAACGGCACCGGCGACAGCCTGCGCAACGCGCCGATGACCAAGCAGAGCCTGGAGGCGATGCTTGAGCGCCAGGGCGTCAATGTCCGAGACGCCAATCTGAACACCAAGAACACGGCCACCGTCATGGTCACGGCCAACCTGCCGCCCTTCGCCGCGGCCGGCGCCAAGCTGGACGTCACGGTCTCGGCCCTGGGCGACGCCAAGAGCCTGCTGGGCGGCACCCTGATCGTCACCAGCCTGCAGGGCGCGGACGGCCAGACCTACGCCGTGGCGCAAGGCACCGTGCAGACGGGCTCTGTCTCGGCGGGCGGCGCGTCGGGCAGCTCGGTCACCAAGGGCGTTCCGACCGCGGGCCGCATCGCCGGCGGCGGCATCATCGAGCGCGAGACCGGCTTCCAGATGGTCAATATGGATATTCTCCGTCTGACCCTGCGCAATCCGGACTTCACGACCTCGCGCCGCATCGCCGACGCGATCAACAACCGCTATCCCGGCTGCGCCCAGGCGCAGAACCCGACCATCGTCGCCATCCGCGCCCCGGCCGGCGTCGACATGATCAGCTTCGTCACCGCCATCGAGAACCTGGAAGTCGAGCCGGACGGCCCGGCCAAGGTGGTGATCGACGAAGTGGCCGGCGTGATCGTGATGGGCGACGACGTCCGCATCAGCAAGGTCGCGATCGCCCAGGGCAACCTGACCATCTCGGTCCAGGAGACCCCGGCCGTCAGCCAGCCGGCTCCGTTCAGCCAGGGCCAGACGGCGGTGGTGCCGCAGTCGACGGTCAAGGTAGACGAGGAAAAGGGCAAGAAGCTGATCACGCTGGGCGGCTCGCCGTCGCTGAAGAGCCTGGTGGGCGGGCTGAACGCCCTGGGCGTCACGCCTCGCGACATGATCTCGATCCTGCAGGCCGTGAAGGCCGCCGGGGCCCTGCAAGCCGATATCGAGGTGATGTAATGAGCCTGCTCTCCGCCCTCGCTCCCCAGGTCAACACCATCGCCACCGCGGCCGAGGCCACGGCCAAGACGGCGCGGAACGTGGCCAAGACCGCCCTCGGCGCGGCCGACGAGGCCGCCAAGCGCGCCAAGATCAAGGAAACCGCCCAGAACTTCGAAAGCTCGTTCCTGTCGGTGATGTTCCAGCAGATGTCCGCCGGCGTGAAGACCGACGAGACGTTCGGCGGGGGTCAGGGCGAGGAGATGTTCAAGTCGGTCCTCACCGACGCGATGTCCAAGCAGATCACCAAGGCCGGCGGGATCGGCCTGGCCGCCAGCATCCAGCGCGAGATGCTGAAGATGCAGGGTTTGAAGGAGCAATAGTCCATGGCTCTCGCCGCCGTCGACGCCGATGATCGCGTCACCCAGCTGATCCTGCTGACCGAACGCCTGACCGACCTGATCGCTAAGGAGGCCCAGGCCTTCGAGAGCCGCCGGCCCCACGAGGCCGCGCAGTATGTCGAGGAAACCGCCAAGCTGGCGAACCTCTATCGACATGAGTCGATGCGCGTGAAGGCCAATATCGCCCTCGTGGAGGCCGCTCGTCTTGAGCTGCGCCAACGCTTGATCCGCGCCACCGAGGCTTTCGACGCCGTGCTGGCCCGGCAGGCTCGCGCCGTGAACGCCGCCCGCGTGGTCACCGAGGGTCTGGTCCGCGCCGTGGCCGAGGAGATCGCCAACCAGCGCGCCGCCCCGGCCGCCACCTACGGCGCCGGCGCGATGATGAATGACCGCCCACAGATGGGCGCGGCGATCACCCTCAACCGCAAGGCCTGACTCTTAGATCAACGCGAACACCGCGGCCGGCCGGGTCATGCCGGCCGGGTCGCCAAAGTCGGCCACCGGATATTCGGCCACGACGCGGAGACGTTCGGTCGGCAGGAACTCGCGCCAGGGGTCGCCGATCAGCACCGCCACCCCGGCCGCGCGGCAGCGGTCCAGAAAGGCCAGGACCCGCTCCGCCAGGACGGCGTCGTAGAAGAGGTCGCCGACCAGGACGAAGGCGACGGCGGGCGGATCGCCAGTCGTCAGATCCGCTAGCGTCGCCTCCACGCTCACGCCGTTGGCGGCGGCGTTGAGGCCGATAGCCGCCACCGCGTAGGGATCGACATCCACCGCCCAGGCCGCCCGGGCGCCGGCCAACATGGCGGCGATGGCGACCAGGCCCGAACCCGCCCCAAGATCCAGCACGCGCCGGCCCGCCACGCTTTCGGGACAGTCCAGCAGATGCCGCGCCAGGGCCAGGCCGCCGCCCCACGGCCGGGCCCAGTAGGGCGAACCAAACGCGGGGTCGGCCTTGGCCAGGCGCATCAGCCCGCTCCGGGGACCGGCGGTGTGCAGTCGCACCTCGGGCGCGCCGGGCGCGGGTTCCAGCGGCAGATTGGCTCGAATGAAGGCGGGAATGTCCAGACGTCGCGATCCTTAAAACGATGTTCCCTTGAGCCGCTAACCGAGCGCGATCCCGCGTTCAATGCCGATGGCGTCGAGAAAATCCTCGTCGTGGCTGACCACGAGCAGCGCCCCGTCATAGCCCGACAGCGCCGCCTCGACCGCCTCGATCGAGGCGATGTCCAGATGGTTGGTCGGCTCGTCCAGGATCAGCAGCTGCGGCGGCGAGACGCCGCTCAATACGCAGGCCAGGGCCGCCCGCAGGCGCTCGCCGCCGCTCAGCGTGCCGGCGATCTGGTGCGCGGCGGTGTTGCGGAACAGGAATCGGGCCAGGGCCGCATAAGCGTCGTTTTGGCTGGCGGCGGGGTTCAGGCGGCGGAAGTTCTCGATGATGGTCTGGTCGTCGGCCAGCAACGCCGCCCGCTGGTCGAGCAGCGCCGCGGGGACCGACCGTTTCACCGCGCCCGCCGTGGGCGACAGCGCCCCGGTCGCCAGGCGGATCAAGGTGGTCTTGCCGGTCCCATTGGCGCCCGACACCGCCACCCGCTCGGGGCCGGCGATGCGGAAGGACAGATCCTCGATGATCGGCGGTCCGTCCGGCCAGGCCAAGGCGACCGAGTCGAAGACCAGGACCTCGCGCCCTTCCGGCAGTCCCGAGGGGGGCAGATCGAACCCCAGCGTGCGGGCGCGCTCGACGCGCGCCTCGGCCGACGCCTTGGCCCGGGCCGCCTCGGCCGCCAGCTTATCGGCGAGCTTGCCCTCGCGCCCGCCGCTGTTCTCGGCCCGCTCGGCCAGCGCGCCGAGCAGAATTTTCGGCGTTCCGCCCCGGTCGGCGAACCGGCGGCCGCCCGCGTCGCGGCGATCCTTACGCTCGCGGGCGACCTGGGCCTCGCGGGCGACACGGCGCACCTCCTTCTCCGCGTGGTCGAGATCCCGGCGAGCCGCCTGGGCCTCTTCGGCCCGGCGCTCGGCATAAAGGTCCCAGCCGCCGCCGTAGGACCGCGCGCCGAGCGACGACAGCTCGACGATACGGTCCATGCCGCGCAGCAGCGCCCGGTCATGACTGACCACCACCGCCCCGCCACGCCATCGGGCCAGCACGCGCGACGCCATCTCTCGCGCCGCCGCGTCGAGATTGTTGGTCGGCTCGTCCAGCAGCAGCACGTCGGGTCGGGCGATCAGCAGCCGCGCCAGCCCCGCCCGCGTCGCTTGTCCGCCCGACAGCGACGCGGCCGGTCGCTCGGGATCTAGGCCAGGCAAGCCGACATCGGCCAAGGCCTGCTCAAGCCGCGCGGGCAGGTCCCAGTCGGCGTGGGCGAGGTCGGCCTCGTCGCCCTCGCCTTGCTGGATGCGCGCCAGGCGATCCCAGTCCGGCCCGACGCCCAGCAGGTCGGCCAGCCGCGCGTCGGCCGAGACGTCGGGCGACTGATCCAGGACCCCGACGGTCCCGGTCCGGGCGACGCTTCCCGCCAACGGCGGGCGCACGCCCGCGATCAGCGCCAGCAAGGTCGACTTGCCCGCGCCATTGCGCCCGACCAGACCGATGCGCTCGGCCCCGATCGACAGGTTCAGGTTTTCGAAGAGAAGGCGGCCGTCAGGCGTGGCGGCGGAAACGGAATCCAAGGTGATGAAGGACATGCGAACCCAAGGTCAGGGAAACGGAGAGGACGAAGCGGTCTTCCGTCTTGCTGATCATGGGAGCCTCCATCGAATAGGGACGGCGAATCTAGGCGTTGGCGCGTCGCGCGGCAAGCGGCGCCGGACGGCGCCCTAGCTGGGCGCCATGGTGTGCAGAACGTAGATCAGCGACCCGACGCCGCCGATGAACACCAATCCGTCGATGACGATCGAGCGCGGTTTGCCCGGCTTGAGCGCGTCAAACGCATCCTGCTTGGCTTCCTGTTTAGCGCTTTGGGCCTCGGGCTTGGCCATCGCTCGCTCCTTATCGAGGTCGAGCTTCAGCCCGAACTTGGCCTTTACATCATGCGTGAGCTGAAGAACCCGCTTCCAAACAGGGTTTAGGGAATGCGAACGCCGTTGCGTCCTTTTCGGGCGCGCTCTCCGCACATTGCTGACACCCGCTGTCAGCAGGCGCATCCTCGCGGGCGCGCGACATTTGTTCACACCTTGTTCTTGTGTTAATCCCCGCGCCGAGCCCTACATATAGCCGTTGCGCCGTGAGCCTTCTCATGGCCCGAACGTTCCGGGAAACATGGCTGAACAACTGAACTTCATCCGCGTGCGCGGCGCCCGCGAGCACAATCTCAAGGACGTCAGCGTCGACATCCCGCGCGGCGAGCTCGTCGTGCTGACCGGCCTGTCGGGCTCGGGCAAGTCGTCCCTGGCCTTCGACACGATCTACGCCGAGGGCCAGCGCCGCTATGTGGAGAGTCTGTCGGCCTACGCCCGCCAGTTCCTGGAGCTGATGAGCAAGCCCGACGTCGACCTGATCGAGGGCCTGTCGCCGGCGATCTCGATCGAGCAGAAGACCACCAGCCGCAACCCGCGCTCGACCGTCGGCACGGTGACCGAGATCCACGACTATATGCGCCTGCTGTGGGCGCGGGTCGGGGTCCCCTACTCGCCCGCCACCGGCCTGCCGATCGAGAGCCAGACCATCAGCCAGATGGTCGACAAGATCACCGCCCTGCCCGAAGGCACGCGCCTCTATCTGCTGGCCCCCGTCGTTCGCGATCGCAAGGGCGAGTACAAGAAGGAGATCGCCGAGTGGCAGAAGGCCGGCTTCCAGCGGCTGAAGATCGACGGCGAGTTCTATCCGATCGAGGACGCCCCGGCCCTCGATAAGAAGTTCAAGCACGACATCGACGTGGTCGTGGACCGCGTGGTGACCAAGCCCGACATGGAGCAGCGCCTGGCCGACTCCATCGAGCAGGCCCTGCGCCTGGCCGATGGCCTGGCGGTCGCCGAATTCGCCACCATCGAGGAAGGCGAGAACGAGCCGAGGCGCATCCTGTTTTCGGAACGCTTCGCCTGTCCGGTCAGCGGCTTCACGATCGCCGAGATCGAGCCGCGGCTGTTCTCGTTCAACAATCCGGCGGGCGCCTGCCCGGTCTGCGACGGCCTGGGCGCGAAGCTGGCCTTCGACGCCGACCTCGTCATCCCCGACAAGGACAAGAGCCTGCACAAGGGCGCCGTCGCGCCGTGGGCGAAAGGCCCCTCGCCGCTCTACACCCAGACCCTGCAGGCGCTGGCGCGCCACTACGGCTTCTCGATGGACGAGCCGTGGCACAAGCTATCGCCCGACGCGCGCGACGTGGTGCTGAACGGGTCCAAGGGGACCAAGATCAAGTTCACCTACGACGACAACGCTCGGAAGTACGAGGTCGAGAAACCCTTCGAGGGCGTGCTGCCGAACCTGGAGCGCCGCTGGCGCGAAACGGATAGCTCTTGGGTGCGCGAGGAACTGGGCCGCTACCAGTCCGACACCCCCTGCGAGACCTGCCACGGCAAGCGCTTGAAGCCGGAAGCGCTGGCCGTGAAGGTCGACGGCATGGACATCGCCGAGGTGTCGATGCTGGCCATCCGCCCGGCCCGCGACTGGTTCAGCACGCTGGAAAGCAAGCTGACCGACAAGCAGATGGAGATCGCCCGGCGAATCCTGAAGGAGATCAACGACCGCCTGCGGTTCCTGGTCGATGTCGGTCTCGACTATCTGAACCTGTCGCGCGGCTCGGGCACCCTGTCGGGCGGCGAGAGCCAGCGCATCCGCCTGGCCAGCCAGATCGGCTCGGGCCTGACCGGCGTGCTCTACGTGCTGGACGAGCCGTCGATCGGCCTGCACCAGCGCGACAACACGCGCCTGCTGACCTCGCTGCAGGGCCTGCGGGACCTGGGCAACTCGGTGCTGGTCGTCGAGCATGACGAGGAGGCGATCCTCACCGCCGACTACGTGATCGACATGGGCCCGGCCGCCGGCGTCCACGGCGGCGAGATCGTCGCCGAGGGCACGCCGCAAGAGATCATGGCCAATCCGAAGAGCGTCACCGGTCAGTACCTGACCGGCGCGCGCGAAATCGAGGTGCCGGAGCAGCGCCGGCCGATCAGCAAGAAGAAGGTGCTGAAGGTCGTCGGGGCCTCGGGCAACAACCTGAAAGACGTCACCGCCGAGATCCCGGTCGGGACCTTCACCTGCATCACCGGCGTGTCGGGCGGCGGCAAGTCGACCTTCACGATCGAGACCCTCTACAAGGCCGCCGCGCGCCGTCTAAACAACGCCAGCGACGCTCCCGCCCCGCACGAGCGGATC
The DNA here is from genome assembly GCF_012184455.1 of Caulobacter sp. SSI4214. Classification (NCBI taxonomy): domain Bacteria; kingdom Pseudomonadati; phylum Pseudomonadota; class Alphaproteobacteria; order Caulobacterales; family Caulobacteraceae; genus Caulobacter; species Caulobacter sp. SSI4214. The sequence goes on from NZ_SZWJ01000024.1 coordinate 19,544, forward strand.
GAGGGGCTGGAGCACTTCGACAAGGTCATCGACATCGACCAGTCGCCGATCGGCCGGACCCCGCGCTCGAACCCGGCGACCTATACCGGCGCCTTCGGCCCTATCCGCGACTGGTTCGCGGGCCTGCCGGAAAGCAAGGCGCGCGGCTATGGCCCCGGCCGCTTCAGCTTCAACGTCAAGGGCGGCCGCTGCGAGGCCTGCCAGGGCGACGGCGTCATCAAGATCGAGATGCACTTCCTGCCCGACGTCTACGTCACCTGCGACGTCTGCAAGGGCAAGCGCTACAACCGCGAGACCTTGGACGTGGTGTTCAAGGGCAAGACGATCGCCGACGTCCTGGACATGACCGTCGAGGAAGCCGCCGACTTCTTCAAGGCCGTGCCCCCGATCCGCGACAAGATGGAGACCCTCAAGCGCGTCGGCCTCAGCTACATCAAGGTCGGCCAGCAGGCGACGACCCTGTCCGGCGGCGAGGCCCAGCGGGTCAAGCTGTCCAAGGAGCTGTCGCGCCGGGCCACCGGCCGGACGCTCTACATCCTCGACGAACCGACCACCGGCCTGCACTTCGAGGACACCAAGAAGCTGCTCGAGGTGCTGCACGAGCTGGCCGACCAGGGCAACACCGTGGTGGTCATCGAGCATAACCTGGACGTCGTGAAGACCGCCGACTGGCTGATCGACTTCGGTCCCGAGGGCGGCGACGGCGGCGGCCAGATCGTCGCTGTCGGCTCGCCGCAGGACGTGGCCAAGGTCGAGGCCAGCTGGACCGGCCGCTACCTGAAGGAGCTGCTGGACCGCCACGAGGAACGCCGCAAGGCGCGGGTGGCTGAGCTGAAGAAGGCCAAGCGGGCCTAAGCGCCGCGGAACAGCCCCCCGTTCATCGACACCTCGGGACGGGGGACTTGGCCTGGGGCGCGAGCGGCGTCGCCTACCAGCCGCCCTCGCCGGAAACGCCCGCCTCGCGCTCTTTCAGCTCACGATAGATGGACGGCGCGGGGCCAAAGACGATCAAGGTGGTCAGCACATTGATCAGGCCGGAGAACAGCGCCTGGACCACGCCGGCCGGCGTGAAATAGGCGCGCAGCGAGGTCGTGTCGGCGCGCAGCATCTTGCCGGTGGCCGCGAAGTCGCCCGACGCGACCAGGCCGATGGCCGAGACGATGGTCCAGATCAGCAGCACGACGATGATGCTCATCACCGCCGCCAGCAGATAGGCCCCCAGCAGCGGCCAGAAGAGCCCTTCGGTTCGCGGCATCGACTTGAACAGGGTGATCTTGCCGGTGTCGAAGGTGACCGCCGAAGCGAACGACAGGCGCACGGCCAGATAAACGACGCCGCACAACGCCCCAATCAGGCCCAGCAGGGCCAGGAAGGCGCCGGTGGCGCCGCCGAGAGCGCCCAGGAACCCCGAGACGGCCGAGCCCAAGAAAAGCACGCCCATCAGGACGCAGCTGGTCAGCACCCACAGGACCGCCTGCCGCAACTCGGCCGCGCCAAGCCGCAGATAGGCGAAACGGCTCTCGTCGTGACGCAGGATTAGGCGGTTCAGGGCCGCGAAGACCACGCCGTTGACGATCAGGCTGTAGGGCAGCATCCACAGCATCAACGGCGTCAGACCCGAGGCGCGATTGAAGAATTCATCCGGGTCCGGATTGTTCGTATCGGTCATGTAGCTCAGCAGGGCTTCGAGCTTGGGACCGAAGAACTGGATGGCCAGCACGTTCGACGCGATCGACAGCACCGTCATGGCCACCGCCCAGACACCGATCGTCTTCAGGTTCTCCCGCACCAGCCGGAAGCCGGAGAAGGCCGCGTCGGAGGCTGAGAACTTGGACATGACGAACTCACAGAATGGCGAATAGGCCTTGAGGCTAAACAGGTTCGCGCCGCTTCGACAGGGTGGGCGAAGCCTTTTTCGCACGGGCTTGCGGCGTGGGTCGGCGCGCCTCTAACATCCGTTTTAAAATTGGGAGGACACCATGAAGCTCTATGGCGAGGCCATGCCAGCGCCCAATCCTCGGCGCGTGCGGATCTTCCTGGCCGAGAAGGGCTTGTCCGTACCCGAGATCCCGATCGGGCTGCGCCAAGGCGGCCACAAGTCGCCGGAGCATCTGGCGCGCAACAGCCTGGGCCAGGTGCCGGTGCTGGAACTGGACGACGGGACCACGATCAGCGAGACCGTCGCCATCTGCCGCTATTTCGAGGTGCTGCACCCCGAGCCGCCGCTGTTTGGCGTTTCGGCGCTGGAGCAGGCGACGATCGAGATGTGGACGCGCCGGATCGAGCTGCGCCTGACCGTGCCGGTCGGCATGTTCTGGCGCCACGCCCATCCGTTCACGGCGCATCTTCTGAAGCAGAACAAGGAATTTGGAGAGTCGAACCGCGAGGTCGTCGAAAAGATCCAGCTGTGGCTCGATCGCGAACTGGCCGACGGCCGCCCCTATCTGACGGGCGAGACCTACACCATCGCCGACATCGCCGGCCAGACCACCTTGGACTTCGCCGACTTCGTGGGTCTGCCGACGCCGGGCGAGGCCAGGAACGTCATCGCCTGGCGCGAGCGGATGGCGGCAAGGCCCAGCGCGTCGGCCTGAGCGCCCCTTCAGGGGTGCAGGCCGGCGTCGATCTCGTCCTGGTTCAAGTGGGCGAAGGCCTTGGCGGGGGCGGCGGCGAGGATCACGGCTTGAAGGGTCAGGAACACCGGCGCCAGCAACAGATTGGCCAGCAAGGTCAGGATCAGGCCGGCGTTGACGCCCGCTGCTCGCACATTGACGCCGCCGCCCAACAGACCGGCGACGATGCTCGACACCGTCGCGCCGATGATCGAGACGATCGCGCTCATCACGATCGTCATGACGAACATCCCCAGCAGCCGGAAGAACTGACCGTGGGTCTGGATCCAGGCGGCGCGGATGTCGATGTGATGGTGCGAAAAGGCGTGCGGACCCAACAGCGACAGCCGTACGCCCACCCAGAGCGACAGGCCGATAACCGCCAGCGTGCCCACCGTTCCGAACCAGTTGGCCGCCGGACCGGACAGCAGCGAGGTCCCCATCACCACCGCGCCGGACGGGATGACGGTGACGATCAGGGCGGCCGCCCAGGTGATCAGCGAGACCACCAAGAGCTGCACCTCTTCCTTGCCGACGCGAAGATAGGCGAAGCGGTCATTGGCCGGTTCGATCACAGAGCGGATGATCGCCGCCGAGAGCACCGAACCCAACAGCAGGGCCAGCGCGATGAGCAGCACCATGGCGCCGCCCAGATGGGTCACGAGGTCCAGGATTTCGCGGGGGTCCGCCGAGCCGGCGCGTCCGGCCAGCACCTCAAGCCCCTCCTTGCCCAGAACGATCTTGGCCACGAGGCCCAGGACCGGCAGCATGACGAGCGAGAACACCGCCCAGGCCAGCACGACGGTCGGCTTGCGCCGCATGATCCGAAGGCCTTCGGTGGCCGCTTCGACGGGACGAACAGACATCTAGGCGTCCTGTATGACCGCGCTCTGGCGGTAGATATGGGTCAGGGCGCCCGCCAGGACGGGCGCCAGATACAAATAGGTCATCATGGCGACGATCGCCGCCAGAAGCCCGTCGGCACGCGGGAGGCTCGCGCCAACCAAGCCTCTGACCGCGAGCGGCGGCAAGGCCAGCGCCAAGACGGCGACTAGAAGCGTCGCAACACGGCCTTTTGTCAGGGGAAAGGCGCTCAACACCCGCACGCCCGACTGATCGACCGTGGCCGGCGCCGCCAGCGCCAGGCGCAGGGCCAGCCAGACCAGCAACGCCAGAGACGCCACGGGCGCCAGACCCGCGATGAGGCCGGCGGGACCGGCGGAGGCCAGCGCCTGACGCCACGCGCTGGCCGAGCCGACGTCCAGATCAGGCGCGCTGGCGCGGGCGACGCCCAGGGCGATCGCCCCGACCACCACCAGCAGGATCGAGCCGATCAGCAGGATCAGGCCCAACGTCATGACGTGCGCGCCCAGAAGCCGCCACTCGTCGCGCCCCCATCGCAGACCCTTGAGGCCCGGGGCCCGTCCGAAGGCCCGGCGATAAAGCGCGCCCTGCGCGATCACCGTCGCGACGACCAGCGCCAAGGTCTTGATCGCGGGCGGCAGGGCCGTGGCCAGAACGGTCAGGACGATGGCGGCCAGCAGCGCCGCCCAGCAGGCGTTGATCGAAGCCCCGAGGTCGGAATAGCCCGCGCGGAGCGCCGCGCCGACGTTCGCCGATCCCTCCGTCATCCGATCAAATCCCCTTCCCGCCACAGCGCTGCGAGTCACCGCCCCACCCGGCAATCTAGGGCCTCGCGGACCGTCTGGCGATGGCGGCGCGGCCCCGCGCGCGCATTTCGATCCGGCGTTACGTCAGAGCCACGCCGTCTCGCGCGGGCGGGCCAGGGCGCGGTGAATGAACGCCCAGGGCGCGTAGAAAACCGCCTGCGCCACCGCGCCGAACAGCGCCACGACAACGCCCAGCGACGTCAGCCACGGCCACAGCGCGCGCAGGATCTCGATCGGCGGCCGGCGGAACAACGCGTCCAAATTGGCCGAGCCTTGCAGCGCCGCCAGCGACCCGCCGCCCGCCATGACGACGCCGCCGATCAGCCCGGCCAGCAACATTTCCATCACCACCAGGAACAGGATGACCAGCAAGGCCACGCCTAGCAGCCTCCACGTCTGCCCCTTGGTCAGATCCCAAGACTCGAACAGGCGAAACTGGTTGTCGGCGAAGCTCATCGGACCGGCCATGGACAGACGCAGCGCCACCCAGATCACAAGGACCACGGCGATCGCGCCGCCGACGCCGGCGACGGCGATCGCGCCGCCCGTTTGATGATCCCCCGCGCCCACCGCCGCGATCGCCGCCACCACGGCGATGACCAGGGCCATGACGAAGACCGCGATAAACAACAGCACCTGCTCGACCAGCATCACCAGCGCCAGCCACATCTCCCGCGACCCGATGCGCAGATAGGCCCAGGCGGCCTTCTCCGGCGTCAGCACGGCGCGGAACGCCGCGCCGCAGAACACCGCCTTCACGAAGGTCGACCACAGCCAGTAGAGCATGTTGAAGCCGGTCAGGCCGGAATTCAGCCGCATCATCCGATCCAGGGCTTCGGGATCGCCGGCCTGCCCTTTCTGTTGGGCCGCCAACTGCATGATCTCGACGAACCTCGGTCCCAGCATCGCGATGCACAGCAGGGCGGGCAGCACCAGCGCCGCGACCAGCGCGATCGCCCAGCCCGCCACGACCAGCGGCCTGCGACCGACGATCCCGAAGCCGGCCGTCGCCGCCTCGGTCACGGAAAACCTAGCCATGTTCCCTCCCACGCCGTCCAGCGCGAAGCGCCCGGCTCCGCTCGCGAGCCTACACGCAGGTTTCGCGAAACGACAGCGGGGGGTATAGGGCGCGGCCATGACCACGAACTCGACCTATCAGCCCGTCCACGTCGTCGGCGGGGGCCTGGCCGGCTCCGAAGCCGCCTGGCAGATCGCCCAGAGCGGCGTGCCGGTGATCCTGCACGAGATGCGCAAGGACGACGCCACGGGCAAAGTCACGACGGACGCCCACCAGACCGACGGCCTGGCCGAGATGGTCTGCTCGAATTCGTTCCGCTCCGACGACTGGCAGTTCAACGCCGTGGGCCTGCTGCACGCGGAAATGCGCAAGCTGGGCAGCCTGATCATGAGCTGCGCCGACCAGCACCAGGTGCCGGCCGGCGGCGCCCTGGCCGTGGACCGCGACGGCTTCTCGGCCGAGGTCACCAAGCGCCTGTCACAGCACCCGCTGGTCACGATCGTCCGCGAGGAGATCGCCGGCCTTCCGCCCGCCGAATGGGACAATGTCGTCGTCGCCACCGGCCCCCTCACCTCGCCGGCTCTCGCCCAGGCGATCCTGGAGATGACTGGCGAAGGCCAGCTCAGCTTCTTCGACGCCATCGCGCCGATCATCCACTTCGAGTCCATCAACATGGACGTCGCGTGGCGCCAGTCGCGCTACGACAAGGAAGGCCCCGGCGGCGACGCGGCCGCCTACATCAACTGCCCGATGAACAAGGCGCAGTACGAGGCCTTCATCGACGCCCTGCTGGCCGGTCCCAAGTCCGAGTTCAAGGAGTGGGAGAACGTTCCCTATTTCGACGGCTGCCTGCCGATCGAGGTGATGGCCGAGCGCGGTCGCGAGACCCTGCGCCACGGCCCGATGAAGCCGGTGGGCCTGACCAATCCGCGCGATCCGACCGTCAAGTCCTACGCCATCGTCCAGCTGCGCCAGGACAACGCGCTGGGCACGCTGTGGAACATGGTCGGCTTCCAGACCAAGCTGAAGCACGGCGTCCAGGCCGAGACCTTCCGAATGATCCCGGGCCTGGAGAACGCCCAATTCGCGCGTCTGGGCGGCCTTCACCGCAACACCTTCATCAATTCGCCGAAGCTTCTGGACAAGTCGCTGCGGATGAAGGTCCAGCCGCGCCTTCGGTTCGCCGGCCAGGTCACGGGCGTCGAGGGCTATGTCGAGAGCGCCGCCATGGGCCTTCTGACAGGCCGCTTCGCCGCCGCCGACCGCAAGGGCGCGCCGATCGACGCGCCGCCCCCGACCACCGCCCTGGGCGCTCTGGTCGAGCACATCACCGGCGGCCACCTCGAAGGGGGCAGCTTCCAGCCGATGAACATCAACTACGGCCTGCTGCCGCCGCTGGAGGCGCCGAAGGTCGACGAGGATGGCAAGAAGATTCCGCTGAAGGAACGCGGGCGCGCCAAGAAGCGGTTGATGAGCCTTCGGGCGCTGAAGGACCTCGAGACCTGGATGGGGGCCTAGGGTCTGGACTCAATCGGCGTCCACCAAATGACGGCGGCAGCGAGCTGTACGGCGGATAAGAAGTTGTCGGCTCGCTTGTCGTATCGGGTGGCGATGCGGCGGAAGTCTTTCAAGCGACAGAACATTCGCTCGACGGTGTTGCGGCGACGATAGGCGACCGCGTCGTAGGCGTGAGGATGCTTGCGGGTCGGGTTTGGCGGAATGACCGGTTCACAGCCGCGCTGGACGAGCCAGTCCCGCAGCTTGCGGGCGTCATAAGCGCGGTCAGCCAGAAGTTGGCGCGGCGTGGGAGCCAGCTTGAACAGAGCGGCGGCTCCCACCAGGTCGTGCGTGTTGCCCGCCGTCAGGGCCAGCGCCCGGGGTCGGCCCAGATCATCGGTCAGTGCGTGGATTTTCGTCGTCCGGCCGCCGCGGGAGGCTCCGATAGCGTTGTTGAAGGCCCCCCTTTTGCGCCGCCCGCCGAGCGGTGCGCCTTGACGTAGGTCGCATCCACCGCGCCCGTCACCACGTCGCTCTTGCTCGTCAGAGCATAGAAGATCTCGCTCCAGACGCCCTGTCGGCTCCAGCGGTTGAAGCGGTTGTAGATGGTCGTGTACGGCCCATACTCGGCTGGACAGCAGCGCCAGGGCGCGCCCGAACGCAGCATGTGCACGATCCCGCTGACGACCCTTCGATCGTCAACACGGTGAGCCCCGCTACGACCTCTCGGCAAATGCGGCTCGATAGCCGCCCACTCCGCGTCCGATAACCAATAGATCTGCTTGCGCTTCGACATCCGGGGCAACCTCCCGGAATCTTGGAATCAGAACCCGACGCAACGCGCAACCTGATTGAGTACGGACCCTAAAGCGCTTCCCGAGCCCCGGCCGGGCGACGCACGCCGCGCGTGGCCGGGTCCTGCGGAAAGAAGCGAAAGCCCTTTAGGACGAGCTTGATCGCTTCCCAATGGATGGCGACCATCACGCCGATCACCTGCCAGGGATGGGTGGCCAGGGCCCGCCAGATCGCGCCGTCGGTCAGGTCGCGCCGCGTTCCCGAAAAGGTCGCGGCCAGCACGACGCCCTCGGAGTCCAAAACGTCGACGCCGACGTGCACGGTCTCGCCCGGCGGCGCGATCTCGAAGCCGTAGCGCAGGTCCATCGGCAGGAACGGTGAGACATAGAAGACCTTCGTCCGCGCGCCCTGATCAAGCCGGTCTCCCCGCGCCTCGCCGGCGGGCAGGACGTAGTCGTGACGTTGGCCGAACGTGTTGCGCACCGCGTGGACGGTCGCGACCAGCCGCCCTTCGGCGTCGTGGCAGAAGAAGACGCTCAAGGGATTGAAGCCCTTGCCGAGGATGCGCGGCATGGCCAGCACGCTGATCCGCGCGCCCTCCGGCGCAAGGCCGCTGGCGTCGAGCTTGGCCAGCACCACGTCCTTCAGCGACGCCGACGGATCGTCGAGGTGGTCGCGGTCATGAAAGCCGAGCAGGTTGAACCGCCCGCGCGAGAACCGCTTGAGCCTGGCGTCCAGGGCGTCGATCTCGTCCAGGTCCAGCAGCAGCATGAACACGCGATAGCGCAGGCTATGCCGCCGGGGCCGCGCGCGGTCATGGGTCACCAGGCCGGCATAGAGCGCCGAGCGAAAGGTCACGCCACCAGTTCCTCTTGCGGCTCGATCGCCCGGTCGTCGAGGAAGATGCGCCCCGATGGATCGGGCAGCACCCACGGACGGTGCACGCCGCCCAGCCGCTCGGCGACCGCGAGTCCCGCCTGCAGGCCGTCCTCGTGGAAGCCCGATCCGAAATAGGCGCCGCAGTACCAGGTCCGCCGCCGGCCCTGCAGGGACCACAGACGCCGTTGCGCCAGCATGGCCGGACCGTCGAACAACGGATGCTCGTAGACCTGGTCGTACAGGACCTCGCTAGGGGCCTGCTCGGGATTCAGGGTCAGGAAGAACGCCTTGTCCTTCGGAAGCGGCTGCAGCAGATTCATCCAGTAGGTCACGCCGCCATCGCCGCCGCGATGGCCGACATGGTTCCAGCTGGCCCAGGCCGAGCGGCGACGCGGCATGGCGCGCGCGTCGCGGTGCAGCACCGCGCGATTGCGGCTGTAGCGGAAGCTGCCCAGCAGCTCGGTTTCCTCGGCGGAGGGCGAGGCCAGCATCCTCAGCGCCTGGTCGGCGTGCGCGGCGATGACGACCTGATCGAAAGTCCGCGACTCGCCGGTCGCGTCCTCGATCGCGACGCCGTCCCGCTCGCGCCGGATCGACGTCACCGGCCGTCCGGTCAGGATTTCGCCCGAAACGCCGGCGGCCAGCTTCTCGACATAGCGAGCGCTGCCGCCAACCACCGTCCGCCAGATCGGCCGCTTGTCGATCGGCAGCATCAGGCCGTGATTGTCGAAGAAACGCAGCAGGGCGGCGGCGGGAAACTCGCGAATGTCGCGCAGCGAGGCCGACCAGATCGCCGCCGCCTGGGGCAGCAGGTGGTCCTCCTGAAAGGCGCGTCCGAAACCCTGCTGGCGCAGATAGTCGTCCAGCCGGCACAGACCGCCGCTCTCCAGCTCGGGCGGGATGCGCCGGCCGTCGCGGTAGAAGCGCATGACGTCCATCAGCATCTTGAGGAAGCGCGGGTTCACCGCGTTGCGCTTCTGGGCCAGCAGGTTGGTGCTCGAATATTCCAGCGCGCCGTCGTCCAGAGAGACGCCGAACGACATGTCCGTGGGCGCGGTCTCGACGTCCAGATGCCGGAACAGCGCGGTGAGGTTCGGATAGTTCGGCTCGTTGTAGACGATGAAGCCGGTGTCGACCGCATCGCCTTCGACGGTCACCGTGTGGGCATGGCCGCCCAGCCGGGCGTCGGCCTCGTAAAGGGTCACGTCGTGACGGCGAGACAAGAGCCAGGCGGCCGACAGGCCCGAGATCCCGGAACCGACGACGGCGATGGACTGGCGAGCAACGGCGGTGACCAAGGAAGCGCTCCGGATAGGTTTCGCAGGAAGTTACGGCGCGAGTGGGCTGATGGACGCATCCGGAAACACGGCTTCGCCGTACCTTGATCCGAAACCAAGGACGAGCCTCGGCATGACCCTCATACGCCTCGCCGGCGGGACCCTCGCGACCGCCGGAACCATGCTGGCGCTGGACGCCGCGTGGCTGATGAGCATGACGCCGCGCTTCTACAAGCCGCGCCTGGGCGGGCTGATGGCGGAGACGCCCTCGCTGGCGCCGGCCGTGGCCTTCTACCTGCTGTATGTGGTGGCGATCGTCGCCCTGGCGGTGCTGCCGGCGATGGACGGCGGCTGGAGTCGCCTGCTGGGCAACGCCGCCCTGCTCGGCCTGACCGCCTACGGGACCTATGACCTGACCAATCAGGCGACGCTGAAGGGCTGGCCCCTGTCCGTCACGCTCGCCGACATGGCCTGGGGCGTCGCGGCGACCACCGCGGCGGCCTGCGCCGGCTATGTGGCGCTGCTGCGCCTCGGCGCCTAGGTCGGCGGACATGAGCCGCTTGTGGGGAGCCCAGCATGGACGCTGACACGAGCCGCGCCTTGCTGTCGCGCGCCATCCATCGCGTGGCCCAACGCGATCATGATGCGCTGAAATACGTCTATCGGCATACCTCCGCGAAACTGTTCGGCGTCTGCCTCCGTATCTTGAACGACCGCGAGGAGGCGGAAGACGTGCTTCAGGACGTGTATCTCACCGTTTGGAACAGGGCCGATCGCTTCGACCAGGAGAGGGCCAGCCCGATCACCTGGCTGGTCAGCATCGCCCGCAATCGTTCCATCGATCGGCTCCGCAAGCGGGGCGGCCGGGTGATCGCCGACGTCGAGGAGGCCGAGGCCCTGGCCGATGGCGCGCCGCTGGCCTCGACCCTGCTCGAGGACGAGGACGACCGTCGCCGCCTGGAGGGCTGTATCGACCAGCTGGATCCTCGGCACGCCGGCGCCCTGCGCACCGCCTTCTTCGAGGGCGTGACCTATGACGCCCTGGCCCAGGCGCTGAAAGTGCCGCTGGGCACCATGAAAAGCTGGATCCGGCGCAGCCTGATCAGCCTGCGCGGATGTCTCGAAGCATGACCGACATTGCCTCCTACGACGGCGATGAACGCCCCCTGGCCGGTGAATACGTGCTGGGCGTGCTGGACGCCGATGAACGCGCCCAGGCTCAGGCGCGTATCGCCGCCGAACCGGCCTTCGCCCGGGCCGTGGCCTGGTGGGAGAACCGCCTTGCCCATCTCGCCGCCCGCGTCGCGCCGGTCGAGCCGCCGGCGACCGTATGGCCGCGCATCGCCAATCTGATCGGCGCGACCGAGACGCCGAAGCGCTCGGCCTGGAACAGCCTGGGACTTTGGCGCGGCGCGTCCCTGGGCGCCTTCGCCCTGGCGGCGGCTAGCGTCGTGGCTTTGATCGTCACGCCGCGCCCGGCGCCGACGCCCACGCCCGCGCCGGCCGCGACCGAGGTGGCGGTGATCAACAACCCCGCCACCCAGCGCCCCGCCCTGGTGGCGACCCTCGACCGCGCGGCCGACAAGCTGATCCTGACGCCCGTGTCGATCGCTCTGCCCAACAAGCGCGACGCGGAGTTGTGGATCATCCCCGAGGGCCGCAAGCCGATCTCGCTGGGCGTGATCCCGCGCGACGCCCAGACCCGCGTCGCCCTGCCCGCCGGCCTGCGCGGCCCGTCGGCCTACACCGCCACGCTCGCCGTCAGCGACGAACCGCTGGGCGGCTCCCCGACGGGCGCGCCGACGGGACAGATCCGCGCGGCGGGCAAGTTCCAGCGAATGGCCGGTTAGCGGAGCCTTCCGGGCGGAGATGCGTTCGGGCGGGATGACGCATGTCCTGACCTGGCTTTCCGACTCCGCCTGGCTGCTCGGCTGGGCGCCGCCGTGGCTGGTCAGCCTGATCCTCATCGCCTTGGCCGTAGCCTTGGCGCTTTTGGCGCATGGCGTGGCGGTCAGGGTGGTTCGCCATGGGATCAAGCAGCACGACGCCTTCTGGCAGGCGCTAATCGCGCGGACCCGGCGACCGACGCGACTGGCGATCATCGTCGCGGCCCTGGGTCCTGCGGTGACGGCATCGCCGCTGACGCCCGGTCAGGCGGACGCGGCGCGCCACGGGCTGCTGGTGCTGTTCATCTTGCTGATCGGCTGGATGGCCATGACCGCGTTGGATATCGGGGCGGCGCTCTATCTGCGCGGCTTCAAGGTTGACGTCGAGGATAACCTCCTGGCCCGCAAGCACGTGACCCAGGTGCGAATCCTACGGCGCGCGGTGGCCATTCTGGTCGGGATTTTCACCCTGGCCTTAGCCCTGATGACCATTCCAGGCGTCAAGCAGTGGGGCGTGAGCCTGTTGGCGGCCGGCGGCGCGGCGAGCGTAATCGTCGGTCTGGCGCTGCAGCCGCTGCTGACCAACCTGATCGCCGGCATCCAGATCGCCGTGACCCAGCCGATCCGCATCGACGACGCCGTGATCGTCGAGAAGGAATGGGGGAATATCGAGGAGATCAACGCCACCTACGTCGTCGTGCGCCTGTGGGACTGGCGACGGATGGTGCTGCCGCTCAGCTACTTCATCCAGACGCCGTTCCAGAACTGGACACGCGAGAGCGCCGCCCTGATCGGCACGGCCATGCTCTATGTAGATCCCGCCGCGCCGGTCGACAGGCTACGCGCCAAGCTGGAGGAAATCGCCCGCGCCTCGCCGCGCTGGGACGGAAAGGTCGTCAATCTGGCCGTCACCGATATCACCGCCGAGGTCATGGAGATCCGCTGCCTGGTCAGCGCGCGCAACGCGCCGACGACCTTCGATCTGCGCTGCGAGGTGCGCGAGAAAATGATGGCCTTCTTGCGCGACGAGCTGCCGGAAGCCTTTCCGCGCCGCCGGCTGGCCTTGGCGGGCGGCGAAGCGTGAGCCATCCGGCCTTCCACAAGTAAGAGAATTATGACTTAACAGGAGGCGCCGCCGTCCGCGCATGGCGCGTGGGCGGGCGCCTGGGCGAGAACTTCGCCATTCGGCGCTTGTCGCGGAGGGACGGCGGGCGCGAACTGCTAGGGTCTGGGGATGGAAGCGGACGTGACCGAGGGTCTCGACATCGACGTCCTGGCGTGGGGGGCCAGGGCCAAGGCGCGCTGCGACGCGCTGGGCCTGCCGCCCTACAGCGAGGTCGAGGGCCAGCTGACGCGTCGCTTCCTGACGCCCGCCCACGCGGCCGCTCTGACCACGCTGTCGGAATGGATGGCCGACGCCGGCATGAGCGTGCGCCGCGACGCCGCCGCCAATCTGATCGGGCGCTACGAAGGCGAGACGCCCGGCGCCAAGACCCTGATCATCGGCTCGCACATCGACAGCGTCCGCAATGGCGGGTGCTATGACGGACCGCTGGGGATCATGCTGGGCGTCGACGTGGTCGAGGCGCTCCATCGCGCCGGGCGACGCTTGCCCTTCGCGATCGAGGTCGTGGCCTTCGGGGACGAGGAAGGCTCGCGCTTCCCTGCCTCGATGAGCTGCAGCCGGGCCATCGCCGGGACCCTGGATCCCTCAGCCCTGGCGATGAAGGACGCCGACGGCGTGTCGGTCGCCGAAGCCCTGGCGGCGTTCGGCGGCGATCCGGACGCCATCGCCGCCGCCGCGCGTCGGCCCGAAGACGTCCTGGCCTTCCTGGAGGCCCATATCGAACAGGGCCCGGTGCTGGAGGCCGAGGGCCTGGCCTTGGGCGTCGTCACCGCCATCGCGGCGCAGAAGCGGCTGATGGTTCGGATCGAGGGCGTCGCGGGCCACGCCGGCACGACGCCCATGGCCCTGCGCAAGGATCCCGCTCCCGCCGCCGCCGAGGCGATGCTGGCCCTGGAGTGGATCTGCCGCGCGGGCGCCGACGGCCTGGTGGGCACGGTGGGCCGGATGACCGCCCTGCCCGGCGCGTTCAACGTGATCCCCGGCGCGGTCGATTTCTCGATCGATATCCGCGCCGAGACCTCGGCGATGCGCGACGCGGCCGTCGAGGCCGTGACGGCCGAAATCCAGGCCATCGCCGATCGCCGCGGCCTTCGCGCCGAGATCACCCTGATGCAGGCCCTGGCCGAGAGCCCCTGCGATCCGTCGCTGATCGAAATGCTGGAAGGCGCGCTGAGCGATCTTTCCCTGCCCGCGCGCCGCCTGCCCAGCGGCGCCGGCCACGACGCCATGGTGATGGCCGACCTCTGCCCCGTCGCCATGCTGTTCATCCGCTGCGAGGGCGGGATCAGCCACAACCCGGCCGAAGCCGTCAGCGAGGCCGACTGCGCCCTGGCGGCCCAGGCCATGCTCCATTTCATCGACAAGCTAGAACGACGCGAACGCGCATGACCGAGACGTTTCACGAGCTAGACCACCCCGCCCGCCTGCTGATGGGCCCCGGCCCGATCAACGTGCACCCGCGCGTGCTGCGGGCCATGTCCGTGCAGCTGCTGGGCCAGTTCGACCCCGAGTTCACCGGCTACATGAACGAGGCCATGGCCCTCTATCGCGGGGTCTTCCAGACCGCGAACCGCTGGACCTTTGTCATCGACGGCACCTCGCGCGCGGGTATCGAGGCGGCGTTGGTCTCGACACTCTGCCCCGGCGACGACGTGGTGGTGGTCAACGCCGGACGCTTTGGCCTGCTGCTGGCCGAGATCGCCGAGCGCTGCGACGCCAAGGTCACCTTCGTCGAGGCGCCCTGGGGGACCGTGGTCGACCCGCAGGCGGTCGAGGACGCCGTCAAGCGCGTGAAGCCGCGCCTGGTGGCCTGCGTGCATGGCGACACCTCCACCACCATGGCCCAGCCCCTGGCGGAGATCGGCGCGATCTGCCGCGCGCACAGGGCGCTAATGTATGTCGACGCCACCGCCACCCTGTCGGGCATGGACGTCCCGGTCGACGCCTGGGGCGCCGACATCGTCACCGCCGGCCTCCAAAAGTGCCTGGGCGGCCCGTCGGGCTCGGCGCCGATCACGATCAGCGACCAGGCCGCCGAACACATCTTCTCGCGCCGCCATGTCGAGAAGGGCCTCCTCGGAACCGGCGGCGCGGCGGGGAACGGCCGCCGCATCGCCTCCAACTATTTCGATCTGGCGATGATCACGGACTACTGGTCCGAGAAGCGGCTGAACCACCACACCGAATGCGCGCCGATGCTGTTCGCCGCCCGCGAATGCGCGCGGCTGGTTCTGGAGGAAGGGCTGTCCGCGCGCTTCGAACGCCACGCCAAGGCCGGCGCGGCGATGACGGCCGGATTGGAAGCGATGGGCCTCTCCATCTACGGCGACAAGGTCCACAAGATGACCAACGTCACCGGGATCTGGGCGCCCGAAGGCGTCGACTACGACCGGGTGAAGGTCCGGATGCGCACCGACTTCGAGATCGAGATCGGGTCGGCCTTCGGTCCGCTGACCGGCAAGATCTGGCGCATCGGGACGATGGGCGTGAACGCCCGCAAGCACGCGGTGCTGCAGACGCTGGCGGCGCTGGAGGCGGTCCTGCGCTGGGAAGGCTTCCAGGCGCCGGCCGGCGCGGGCGTTGACGCGGCGGCGAAGGTCTTCGCATGACCACCGCCTATCCCCGCGACCTCATCGGTTATGGCGAGCATCCGCCGCACGCCCGGTGGCCGAACGGCGCCCGCGTCGCTGTCCAGTTCGTGCTGAACTATGAGGAAGGCGCCGAACGCTCGATCCTGCACGGCGACCCCGTGTCCGAGTTCTTCCTGTCGGAGATGGTCGGCGCCCAGCCCATCCCGGACATGCGTCACATGTCGATGGAGAGCCTCTACGAATACGGCTCCCGCGCGGGCTTCTGGCGCATTCGGCGGCTGTTCGACGAATTTGGCCTACCGCTGACCGTGTTCGGCGTCGCCCAGGCCATGGAGCGCCATCCCGACGCCGTCGAGGCCATGATGAAATCCGGCTGGGAGATCGCCAGCCACGGCTATCGCTGGATCGACTACCAGCACTTCACGCCCGACCAGGAGCTGGAGCACATCCAGCGCGCCATCGAGCTCCAGACGCGGCTGACGGGTGAGCGTCCGCTGGGCTGGTACCAGGGCCGCACCAGTCCCAACACCGCCCGCCTAGTCGCCCAGGAGGGCGGCTTCGTCTACGACGCCGACAGCTACGCGGACGACCTGCCTTATTGGGACGATCAGCACGGCCGGCCGCAGCTGATCGTACCCTACACGCTGGAAGCCAACGACATGCGCTTCACGGCCGCCCAGGGCTTCAATACCGGCGAGCAGTTCTTCACCTATCTGCGCGACGCCTTCGACGCCCTCTATCTGGAGGGCGAGACCGCGCCGAAGATGATGAGCGTCGGCCTGCACTGCCGCGTCGTCGGCAAGCCCGGGCGCATCGGCGCCCTGCGGCGGTTCCTCGCGCACATCACCAGCCACGACCGCGTCTGGGTCGCCAAGCGCATCGACATCGCCCGGCACTGGATCGCCGAGCATCCTTATGCGGGGGGCGACCAATGAGCGCTCTCTACTTTTCTCCGTCATCCCGCGCTTCATGCGCGGGACCCATGGTTCACCTTTCACGTGAGAACGAAATCTCTCCCGCACCTGCGACGGATCGATGGGTCCCGCGCATGAAGCGCGGGATGACGGGGTTCGCGGAGGGAGACGCATGAGCTCGGCCCCTCCTCTGTCCCTGAAACTGCTCAACAGCATGAACCGGACGGGCTTTGCGACCGCTCTGGGCTTCGCCTTCGAGCTTTCCCCGTGGGTCGTGGAACGCGCCTGGAGCGAGCGGCCGTTCGCCAGCGTCGAAGCCCTGCACGCGGCGATGATGGATGTTCTGGGCGCCGCGAGCCTCGAGGACAAGCTGGCCCTGATCCGGGCGCACCCGGAACTGGCCAGCAAGGCCGCGATCGCCAAGCAGCTGACCGCCGAGAGCAACGCCGAGCAGGCCAGCGCCGGCCTCGACCGCCTGACGCCCGAGGAGTTCGCGCGCTTCCACGACCTGAACGCCGCCTATTCCGAGCGGTTCGGCTTCCCGTTCATCATCTGTGTTCGCCTGAACGACAAGGCCTCGATCCTGGCCGCCATGCAGGCGCGCCTCGCCCACGATGAAGCCGAGGAAATCGCCGAGGCGATCGCCCAGATCGGCCTGATCTCGAAACTCCGACTGCTCGACGCGGTGACCGACTAAGATGGACTACGACCTTCCCGGCTGGCTGAACCTGGCGCTCCGCTGGCTGCACGTGATCGCCGGCGTCGCCTGGATCGGCGCGTCCTTCTACTTCGTCTGGCTGGACAACAATCTGCGCGCGCCCGTTCCCGAAAAGGACGGGGTCAAGGGCGAGCTGTGGGCCGTGCACGGCGGCGGCTTCTACCATTCTCAGAAGTACATGGTGGCGCCGGCTCACATGCCCGACCACCTGCACTGGTTCAAATGGGAGGCCTACACCACCTGGCTGTCGGGCTTCGCCCTGCTGATCGTGCTCTATTACTGGCAGGCGAACGTCTATCTGATCGACGCGGCCAAGCACCCCTTCAGCCAGCCGGCGGCGATCGGCGTCGGTCTGGCCTTCATCTTCGGCGGGCTGGCGGTCTACGAGGCGCTGTGCCGCTCGCCGCTGGTCCGGAACGGCAAGCTGTTCGGGATCGTCTGGTTCGGCGCGCTGACGGCGGCGGCCTGGGCGCTGACCAAGCTGTTCAGCGATCGCGGCGCCTTCATCCACGTGGGGGCGATCATCGGCACCTGCATGGCGGCCAACGTCTTCCTGGTCATCATCCCCAACCAGCGCAAGATCGTCGCCGACATGCTGGCCGGCCGCGAGGTCGATCCGCGCCTGGGCCTGATGGGCAAGCAGCGGTCGGTGCACAACAACTACATGACCCTGCCGATCATCTTCATCATGATCAGCAACCACTATCCGCTGGTCACCGGCCACCGCCTGGCCTGGCTGCTGCTGGCGATGATCGCGGCCGGCGGGGTGTCGATCCGCCACTTCTTCAACCTGAAGCACGTCGGCAAGATCCGGCACGATTTCCTGTTCTACGGCGCGATGCTGGTGTTCGGCGCGACCGTGGTGGCCAGCGCCAAGCCGGCCAAGAAGATCGAGGTATCCGACACGGTGCCCTTCAGCACGGTTCAGGGAATCATCCAAAAGCATTGCGTCATGTGTCACAGCCACAGCCCGACACATCCTGGATTTTCCGCCCCTCCGCTGGGCGCCACCTTCGACACCCCCGCGCATATCCAGGCCTATGCCCCGAAAATCAACGAAAGGGCGGTCCTCTCGACCAGTATGCCCCTTGGCAACGAGACCGGCATGACCGATGAGGAGCGCGCCCAACTGGGCGCCTGGATTAAGCAGGGAGCCAAGAGCCCGTGACCGACGCCGTCCTGGACGCGCCGACCAAGGTCGAGAACGAGCCCGCGCCGCGCAAGCGCAACGCCGAGCGGACCCGCAAGGCGATCCTGGCGGCGGCGCTCAAGGAGTTCTCCCAGGCCGGCTTCGCCGGGGCGCGGATCGAGAAGATCGTCAAGTCGGCCCGGTGCAACATCCGGATGCTCTACCACTACTTCGGGGACAAGAAGGGCCTGTACATGGCCGTCCTCGAAAGCGCCTACATGGACCTGCGGGCCCGTGAGGCCGAGCTGAAGATCGACTTCGACAAGCCCCTGGAAGGCTTTCTGGAGCTGCAGCGCTTCACCTTCGACTACTTCGAGAAGAACCCCAAGTTCGAGGGCCTGCTGCGCAACGAGAACCTGCAGCACGGCAAGTTCGCCGCCCAGTCGCGGGTCGTGACCGAAACCGCCTTCCCCCTGCGCCACACGATGGAGCGGCTGATCGAGAGCGGCCAGCGTCAGGGCGTGTTCGGCCCCGAGCTCGACCCGGTGCAGATCTATGTGACCATCGCGGCCATGAGCCGCTTCCACCTGGCCAACGGCTATTCTCTGTCGGCCACGCTGAACACCGACATGAGCGCGCCCGAGTGGCGCAAGGCGCGCTTGGACCACGCCCTGGCGCTGCTGGAAGGCTACCTGACGCGCGGCGCGCGTTAGGGCTTGGCGGCGGTCGGTGGTTGGCGGAGAAATCGGCCTCAGTCGCCGCTGCGACGTATCACCGGCGTCGAGGAGCATTCCCGCCGCAGCGGTTTCGCGCCGGATGCGATGCGAACACAAAAGGCCCCCCGCCAACATGAGGTCAACGGGGGCTAACATTCGGCTGCGAAGGCGCGCTAGTGGAAGAAGTTGTCGATGCTGAGCGTTTGCGCCGACACGCCGGCCAACTTGATCACGTTCTCCAGCGCCGGCGCCGACGAGTCGACGCTCTGCCCCGCGAAGAGGTAGGTGTCGCCTCGCACCTGGATCGCCACGTAGAGCTGGTGGTAACCGGGAACGTGGAGGAAATAGTCCGCGAGGGACTGGGCGTCTTGAAAGCTCCCCGCCGAATAAGCTCCAAAACTCATTGGCAGGTCCTTACCCAGGAAACGGATGGCGTCCTTACTTTCGAAATCCGTAATGACGGTCACACCCGCACCCAGGGAATCCGTGGGCAAGGAGTCACCGACGCTGAACAGGAAGGTGTCCGCCCCTGCGCCGCCGGTCAGGGTATCAGCCCCCTTGCCGCCGATGATGACATCATCACCGCTACCGCCGGTCAGGATGTCGTTGCCAGCGCCGCCTCGATAGAGCTTTCCGATATCCTGGCCAAGCTCGATCGCGGTAACGGGCACGGACACCAATTGGGAATCGGTGAAGATCGTTAAGCGCGCGCTATCGTTGCTAACAGAAACGCGATCGCCATATGCGCTTCCTGTGAAGCTGTAACTGATGGCGCCGTTATTGTTCAGCACCGGATCGATATCGAGTCCGATCCGGAACACATGCTCGACATCCCAGGTCGAGGTCGAAAGCTCGAAAACTCGGTCGGTCACCTGATCAACGACGAAAAGATGCTGGCCGTCGCCGCTGAAGTCCATGCCATAGACGCTTGCGATCTCGGGATGCAGTTTACCCAAGTCGGCGACCACATTCAGCGACGAGTCGTAGGCAGTAAACTTGTGCAAGGTCGTCCATTGGGCGATCAGTCCGTTAGCGCTGGAAATCGCTTGGACCCCCATATTGGTGCCCGTCACACCACCGACCTGGGCGGTCTGACCGATACTGGAAGCCTGGACGGCGAGCGGGGCTTCGAAAAGATTCGTCGGCCCCACCAATACCTTCTGGTGGTCATTACTCACACTCAGCACTGCGCTCTGATAGGTCTGCGCGCTATGAGTAAAAACGCCCGTGGCCGGGTCCAAGGTGCTCAAGGACTTGGGCGTGAGCTGGGTGATGCTTGAGGCCTGGGCCAAGACGATCTGGCCATTGGCCAGGAACGCGGCGTCGGTGAATTCCCGATCCGTACCCGTTGCGCTGGTGGCGTAGTCCTTGACCAGGCCGGTCTGCAGATCGAGTACGTGAACCGTGATGGTCGCCTGCGACGCATCGCCGGGCGACACGGAGACGGTCTCGATCTTGCCTTCGGTCGCGACCAAGTAGCGCCCGTCGGCCGAGACGTCCATGCCGCCCAGGTTCGTCCCCACCTTCACGTGCGCGCGCACCTCGCCAGTCGTCGTATCAATCGCCGAGATGTAGCCGTCCTTGTCTGAAACATAGGCTGTGCGTCCGTTCGGCGAGAAAACCGCGTCGACGAAGGCATGGTCGGACGAGGCAATGACGACGGGTTTCACGACATCATCCACCGTCACCGTCGCATCCGAGGACGGCAGGGTCACGGTCTTGTCGTTGAACTGTAGCTTCTCGATGTTCAGCAGGGTGTCGACGCCGTCGAGACCCTTCACGGTCCACGTGCCGTTGGCGTTCTTGGTCCAGGTGTAGTCCGTGGAAGCGCCCGTGAAGATCGCGGTGTCGACGCCGGCGCCGCCATCGAGGATGTCGTCGCCCGCGCCGCCTTCCAGGGTGTTGTCCTTGGCGTCGCCGATCAGGATGTCGCCCAGGCTGGAGCCCTTCAGGCCCTCGAAATTGATCAGGGTGTCGATCCCGGCGCCGTGGGTGTCCTGCGGGCCGGTCTTCGACAGGTCCACCCGCACGGCCGGACCGCCTTCGTAGGAGGCGATATCGAAGCCGGCGCCGCCGTCGAGGACGTCGTTCCCCGCGCCGCCGTTGATCACGTTATTGCCCGCGTCGCCGGTCAGGTGGTCATTGCCCGCGCCGCCGGTGACGTTCTCGATGTTCTGCACGACCATGTGGACGCCGGGCGAGACCACCTGATCGGTCGTGACCCGCAGGTCGAAGGTGATGTCCTGCCCCGACGAGAATAGCAGGGTGTCGTTGCCCGAGCCGCCATCGACGGTCGTGACGCCCTCGCTGCCCGGCCCCGTGAACACGATGACCAGGTCGTCGCCCGCGCCGCCGAGCAGGATGTCGCCCGGCTTATGGAAGCTGCCCCGCAGGATGTCGTTGCCGTCGCCGCCGTCCAGGGTATCGTTGCCGCCGACGGCGTAGAGCACGTCATTGCCCGCGTCGCCGAACAGATAGTTCTCGGCGTCGTTGCCGGTGATGACGTCGTCGTGGGTCGAGCCCATCACGGCCTCGATCGACACCAGGGTGTCGGTGGCCCCGCCGGTCGCCGTGCCCTTCGACAGGTCGACGACCATGCCCTTGTCGGCGAACGCATAGTCCACCGTGTCGAAGCCCTGGCCGCCGTCGATGACATTGACGCCCGGACCGCCCGACAGGTGGTCGTCGCCCGCGCCGCCATAAAGCTTGTCGTTGCCCTCGCCGCCCCACAGGTAGTTGTCGCCACCGTCGCCGGTCAGGACATCGTCGTACTTGCTGCCGTAAAGGTTCTCGATGCTGATCAGCGTGTCCTTGCCCGCGCCGCCGGTGTCCTGCGGCCCGGTCTTGGTCAGGTCGACGGTGACGCCCGAGGTCGCGTCCTCGTAGGACGCCCAGTCGCTGCCCTTCCCGCCCTTGAGAACGTCGTCGCCCGCGCCGCCGACCAGGTAGTCGTCGCCGTCGCCGCCATCCAGCGTGTCGTTGCCCGCGCCGCCCCACAGGGTGTCGTTGCCGCCGCCGCCATAGAGGGTGTCATTGCCCGCGCCGCCGACGATCATGTTGTCGTGGGCGTCGCCGGTCAGGACGTCGTTATAGGGCGAGCCGTACAGGTTCTCGATGGAGACCAGGGTGTCCTTGCCGCCGCCGCCGGTGTTCTGCGGACCGGTCAGGTTCAGATTGACCGTCACGCCCGAGGTCGCGTCCTCGTAGGACGCCCAGTCGTTGCCGGGACCGCCGTCCAGCAGATCGTCGCCGGGCCCGCCCAGCAGGTAGTCGTCGCCCTCGCCGCCGTAGAGCTTGTCGTTGCCCTCGTTGCCCGCCAGCACGTCGTCGCCCTTGCCGCCGTACAGCGTATCGTTGCCGGCGAAGCCGTAGAGCGTGTCGTCGCCCGGGCCGCCCGTCAGGGTGTCCGCGCCGTTCGTGCCGTGCAGTTCCATTTCGAGTTCCCCAACCCAAGCCTTCAACTAAAGCGTGATCTATCGCCTGCAAGGGCGGCGCCGAAAGGCATTCAGCTTTTACGGGAGAATTAACCACGAAGGACAGGTCCCGACGCGGAGGTTGTCCCGCATCGAGATCGAAATTCCTTACGCGGCAAGGGAAGTCGGCTCGGGTTGGCACAGGTCTCGACCGAGACGGCGCCGCGACGTTCAACCTTCGCGACGGCCTTCGCGAGAGGGCCTGGCGCGCGCCCAGGTGGAGAATGTCAGAACAGCAGGCCCTTCTTCAGCAGGGCGTGGACGCCCTTCTCGCCATTGACGGTCTGGGTCACGCGGAAGTCCACGGCCAGCGAACAGAACTGATAGGCCTGGACGCGGGTCAGGGCCGAGCGGGCGACGATGAAGTCGATCGTCTGGCGCAAGGCCTGTTTCATGGCCAGGTCCAGATCCTCGTTGAAGCCCATCAGGATATAGTGGGTCGGCGTCTCGGCGCGGGGCCAGGCCAGCGACGCGCCTTTGTGCAGCATGAAGGTGAAGGTCCCCGTCAGGCCCATTTCCAGAGCGTTGACGCAGACCTCGCCGTCGCCCTGTCGCCCGTGGCCGTCGCCGACCGAGAAGTTCGCGCCCGGAACCCAGACCGGCAGGAAGAGGGTCGAGCCGGCGACCAGTTCCTTGTTGTCCATGTTGCCGCCATGCTCGCGCGGCTCGCGGCTGGAGAGACGGCCATACCGGGCGGGCGGGGCGACGCCCATGGTGCCGAAGAACGGCGCCAGCGGCAGTTCCGGCCCCCAGTCGGGCTTGCAGACGCTCCGCGCCCGATCGACGGCGATGTGGCTGACATAACGGTCGGGGAAATCCTCCGGAATCGTGCCGGCCAGCGGGCGCACGGCGCAGTAGCCCCAGTCGTTGTTGGGCTCGATCGCCTCGATCCGCACCTCCAGCGTGTCGCCGGGCTCGGCGCCGACGATGGCGACCGGGCCGGTCAGGATGTGCGGACCGATGCGCGGCGGGTCGCTGGCGTGGATCGCCTGGAGCGCGGGCGGAACGGCGTGGGGCGAGCCGGGCGGCGGCATCACCTCGACGCCGCCGGACACGCACTCGAAGGTGACGCTATCGCCCGAAGCGATGGTCAGCACGGGATCGAAGGCCGCGTCGAACATGCCAAAGCGGATGGTGTCGGGCGTGGAAGCCAGTCGGTGATGCGTCATCAAGTAAGCCTTCTCTTACCTGATGCTCTCGCGTGACTTCCCCGACGAGCCAAGCTCGCGCCGGCGCGGACGCCGCGCTCGCGCCGCCACTGCCCGCCAAGCGGGCGATCCGCGCCGCGAATGACGCCCGCTTGGGCGCTGGAGCCGCCGAGGCCAAGCTGGGCTGGCGCATCCGGCGAACCTGGGTGTATGAAGTTTTTTCTTACTTACGGAGCCTAGCCGCATGGCGCTCGATATGGAGACGGAAGCCTTCCTCAATCTCGGAGACGCCGAGGCGGGTCCCTGGACCGCGGCCCGCGCCGCCGCGCTGGAGCTTTCGATCCCCGCCGAGGCCCTGCCCGGCGTGATTGACAACATCGCCCTGCTGAAGAGCCAGACGGCCCTGTTCGTCGCCGCCTTGGGCGACCGAGCCGGCGAGCCGCCTGAGACGTTCCAGCCGTGAGCTTCCCCAGCGTCGTCGAGATCGCCGGCGAGGTCCGCGCGGGCCGCGTCACCGCCCGATCGGTGACCGAGGCCACCCTGTCGCGCATCCAACGGCTGGACGGCGGGATCAACGCGTTCACAGCCGTCACGCACGCCCGCGCCCTGGTCGCCGCCGACGCGGTCGACGCCGACCTCGCCGCTGGCCGTCCCGTCGGACCGCTGGCCGGCGTCCCGGTGGCCGTGAAGAACCTGTTCGATATCGAAGGCCTGCCCACCCTGGCGGGCTCGAAGATCCGCCGCGCCGCCGCGCCGCCGTCGCGCGACGCGACCCTGGTGCGACGCCTGACCGCCGCGGGGGCGATCCTGATCGGCGCGCTGAATATGGACGAGTTCGCCTACGGCTTCGTCACCGAGAACGCCCATGACGGCCCTGCCCGCAACCCGCATGACCCCAACCGGATCGCGGGAGGCTCGTCGGGCGGTTCAGCGGCGGCCGTGGCGGCGGGGCTGGTTCCGCTGACCCTGGGCTCGGACACCAATGGCTCGATCCGCATTCCGGCCAGCCTGTGCGGCGTCTTCGGCCTCAAGCCCACCTATGGTCGACTGTCGCGCCAGGGCGTCTTTCCGTTCGTCGAGAGCCTGGATCATGTCGGGCCGTTCGCGCGCTCGGTCGAGGATTTGGCGCTCGCCTACGACGTCCTGCAGGGTCCCGATCCCGAGGGCGACGCGCTGTGCGTTCGGGCCGCCGAGCCCTTGAGCGGCCGCCTCGAAGACCTGGCCGAGCGCCCCTTGCGCGTCGGCGTGCTGGGCGGCTGGTTCCAGCAAGGCGCGTTTCCCGAGGTGCTGGGCGCCCTGAACCGGGTCGCCGACGCCTTCGCCGAAGCCGCTCCAGTGGAGCTTGCCGGCGCCCAGGCGGCCCGCGCCGCCGCCTTCTGCCTGACCGCCTTCGAAGGCGCCGAACTGCATCGCGATGATCTGGCCTCCCGCGCGCTGGACTACGACCCCGCCGTCCGCGACCGCCTGCTGGCCGGCGCTCTGTTGCCGAAGGGCGTCCATGAGGCGGCGCGGCGGTTCCGCACGATCTTCCGCGATGAGGTCCGCGAGGCCTTCCAGCGCTTCGACATCCTGCTGGCCCCGTCATCGGTCTGCCCCGCCCCGCCGATCGGTCAGGCGACCATGGAGATGGGCGGGGTCCCCGTCTCGGTGCGCAAGAACCTCGGCGCCTTCACCCAGCCGATCAGCTTCATCGGCCTGCCGGTGGTCGCCGCGCCCGTGAACCGGCCGGGCCAGTTGCCGGTCGGCGTGCAGATCATCGCCCCACCCTGGCGCGAGGACCTGGCCTTCGCCGCGGCCTTGCGCCTGCAACGCGACGGCGTGGTCGCCGCCCATCCCCCGAAAGGCGCCCCGTGATCGTCAATGATCCCAACGTCCTCTCCGAAGTCACCGACGCCGTCGACGCCTACGAGGCCGCGCTGATGGCCAACGACGTCGCGGCGCTGGACGACGCCTTCTGGAATTCGCCGCACACGGTGCGTCTGGGCGTGGCCGAGAACCTCTGGGGCTTCGCCGAGATCGCCGCCTTTCGCGTCGGCCGGACCGGCGGCTCGCCCCCGCGCACGCGCCTGCGCACCGAGATCACCACCTTCGGCTCGGACTTCGCCGTCGCCAACGTCGCGTTTCGCCGCGACGACACCGGCATGATCGGCCGCCAGAGCCAGACTTGGATCCGCACCCGCGACGGCTGGAAGGTCGCCTCGGCCCACGTCTCCCTGATGCAGGCCGGCGCGGATCAGCGCCTCGCCTCGACCTGAGAAAAGCGCTACAGCCCCGGAATGACGAACCCCACCAAGATCATCTTCGACACCGATCCCGGCATCGACGACGCGATGGCGCTGCTGTTCATCGAGGCGAGCCCCGCCCTCGACCTGATCGCCGTGACGACCATCTTCGGCAATTCCGACATCGAAACCACGACCCGCAACGCGCTCTATCTGAAGCAGCGCTTCGGCATCAAGGCGCCGGTCTACAAGGGGACGGACAAGCCGCTGACCCGGCCGCGCAACCCCTCCCCGACCTTCGTGCATGGCGAGAACGGCCTGGGCGATGTCGAGCTGACCGGCCTCGTCGCCGCCGAGCCCGAGGCCAAGCCCGCCCACCAGGCGATCATCGACCTGGCCCGCCAGTATCCCGGTGAGGTGGTGCTGTGCGCCGTCGGCCCCCTGACCAATCTCGCCCTGGCGCTGCGGGCCGATCCGGAGGTCGCCACCCTGCTGAAGTCCGTGGTGATCATGGGCGGCGCGTTCGGCGTGGCCGGCAAGCCGGGCAATGTCACGCCCGTGGCCGAGGCCAATATCTGGAACGACCCCGAGGCCGCCGATCAGGTCTTCACCGCGCCCTGGAACCTGACCGCCGTCAGCCTGGACGTGACGACCCAGGTGGTGATGTCGCCGGACTATATGGACGCCCTGGCGGCCAGCGGCGGCGATGTCGGCGTGTTCCTGAACGCGATCTCCAAGCCCTACGCGGCGTTCTACGGCGGCCGCGACGGCATCGTCGGCTGCTGCGTCCACGACGCGGCGGCGGCGGCCTTCGTGATCGACCCGACGCTGTTCACGGTGCGGCGCGGCTCGGTGCGCGTGGTGACCGAGGGCGTCGCCCTGGGTCAGACCTGCCAGAAGGTCGAGGGCGAACTGTTCGGCCCCAGCGCGTGGGACGACCAGCCGATCCAGGCGGTCACGGTCGCCGTGGACGGGACGCGGTTGCTGAAGCTGTACGCCGAGACGATGACGGTGGCGCAGGGGTAAGCCCCCTCCACCGCCGTTCGGCGGTCCCCCTCCCCCAGACGGGGGAGGAGTTGTCCTCCGCCCCCGTCTGGGGGCGGACAGACCTCGCGTAACGAGGTCAGGTGGGGGCTCGCACGGCCCGATACCGCTCCACGCCCGCCAGATAGGTCCGCGCCACGACGCGATCGTCGGCCAGCACGGTCAGGGCGAACAGCTTGTCCTCCAGGGTCTTGGCGCCCGCCAGCCGCCGCGCCATCAGCGGCGTCGCGGCCAGGTCCAGCACCACGAAGTCGGCTTCCTTGCCCGGCGACAGGTTGCCGATCTTGTCGTCCAGATCCAGCGCCCGCGCGCCGCCCAGCGTCGCCAGGTAAAGGGCGTGGAACGGATCCAGCGCGTCGTCCCGCAGTTGGCCGACCTTGTAGGCCTCCCCCAGGGTGTGGAGGATCGAGAAGGTCGTACCGGCCCCGACGTCGGTGCCGACGCCGACCTTGACCCCGTGCGAGCACGCCTCCTCCAGGGGAAAGAGACCCGAGCCGAGGAACAGGTTCGAGGTCGGGCAGAAGGCCACCGCCCCGTCCTTGGCCGCCAGCCGCCGGAAGGCGTCGCCCTTCAGGTGGACGCAGTGGGCGAAGACCGAGCGTTTCCGCAGAAGCCCGAAGCCGTCATAGACGTCCAGATAGTCCCGGGCCTTGGGAAACAGCCGCGCGGTCTCTTTGATCTCGTGCAGGTTCTCGGCGAGGTGGGTCTGCATCCAGACGTCGGGACGCTGGGCCAGGACCTCGCCGGCCATGGCCAGTTGCGCGTCGCTGCAACTGATGGCGAAGCGCGGCGTCACGGCGTAGCCGAGCCGCCCCTTGCCGTGCCAGTCGGCGATCAGCGCCTCCATGTCGGCGCGGCTGGTCTCGACCGTATCGGTAAGTCCTTCCGGCGCGTTGCGGTCCATCAGCGCCTTGCCGGCGATCAGGCGCATGTCGCGCGCATAGGCCTCGGCGAACAGGGCGTCGACCGAGACCTTGTGCACCGAACCGAACACCAGCGCCGTGGTCGTGCCGTTGCGCAGCAGCTCGTCGAGGAAGAACGCCGCCGCGTCCGCCGCGTGCTTAGGATCGGCGAAGGCCGCCTCGGCCGGGAAGGTGTGTTGCTCCAGCCAGTCCAGCAGCTGCTTGCCGTGCGCGGCGATGACGTCGATCTGCGGGAAATGGATGTGCGTGTCGATAAAGCCCGGCGTGATCAGATGGCCGGTCAGGTCCGTCAGTTCAGCGCCGCCCAGCCAGGGTGCCAGGTCGGCGTAGGGGCCGCAGCCGGCCACGCGGCCGCCCTCGACCAGCAGCAGGCCGTCCTCGTGGAAGGCCACCGCCTCCGCGTTCGTCGTCTTGGTCGGATCCTCCAGCAGGTGGAGAATGGACCCTCTATAAGCTTGCACGGATCAGGCCTTCGTCGTTTCGAACGCGCGCCGCCTCCTGGCGCATCAAGAGATCGGCCGCCACCGAGACCGCGATCACTTCCGGCGCCTTGCTCTTCAGGTGAGGCAGACCGATGGGACAGGTCAGGCGGGTCAGCGCGGCCTCCGAGAAACCATCATCGCGTAACCGCCGCATGAAACGGGCGCGCTTGGTCTTCGAGCCGATGACCCCGAAATACGAAAAGCCCCCGCCCGCCAAGCCGGCCGAGACCAGGGCGTAGTCGAGGGCGTGATCGTGCGTCAGCACCAGGCCGAAGGCGTCGGGATCCGCGCCCATGGCTTTGGCGGCCATCTCGGCCGGCGACAGCACGCTGACGCCGGGAAGGTCGTCGGTCTCGGGGCGGGTGTCGTACCAGAAGAGCTGGAACGGCAGCGGCTCGAAGGCCCGGGCGATCGCATGGCCGACATGGCCGGCGCCGAACAGCAGCAGCGGCGGACGCGGCGCGTCGGCGCGCTCGACCAGTTCGTCGCCTGGCGCGGGGCGAGGCCCGCGCGCGCTGGCCGGTCCTCCCGCCAGGGTGACGGGGGCGGCGTCGCGAGCGCTCAGAATCGGCGCGATGCTCTTGCTCAGGGCGCCAGGCTCGAAGCGCGTGCGGACCTCGAACGGCTGGGCCGCGTCCATGCGCTGGGCGGCCTCGGTCAGCCAGTCGCGGCTGTTGTCGTTCAGGCGCTCGAGGAACAGACGCACCCGCCCCCCACAGCACTGCGCCAGCAGCGGCCCCAGCGGATAGTCCTGGATCGCGAACTGGGTCTGAGGGACGTCCAGCATCCGCCGCGCCTGGTCGGCCACGCGGTACTCCAGATTGCCGCCGCCGATCGTGCCGTCCTGGCCCCCTCGCCAGACAACCATCTTGGTCCCGGCTTCGCGCGGCGCCGAGCCCTCGGTGGCGAGGACGGTGACCAGCGCGGCCTCGTCGTGAGCGTCGAGGCGAGCGAGCGCGGCGCGGGCCCAGTTACGCATCGGCGCGTCTCCTTAGAGACCGACTTCCCCGGCGAATGCCGGGGCCCAGATCGAACCCGCAGGTGATTGCGCGTGTCGCAATGGCTATGGGCGAGAGCATCCCAAACTCTCCGAATGAATCTGGGCTCCGGCGTTCGCCGGGGAGGTCGGAGAAAAGAAGCTTACGCGTCATGCGCCCGCCTCCGAACATCCTCGCAGGCCATCAGGATCGCCTCGGGAGTCGCCGGCGCGTTCAGGTCGGGGAACACCCGATAATCGCCCAGGCTCGCCACCGCGTGGTTGATCGCGCTGTGCACCGAGATCGCCAGCATCAAGGGGGGCTCGCCGACGGCCTTGGAGCGGTGCACGGTCGCCTCGACATTGCGCCCGGCCCTCCAGAGCCGCACGTCCAGATGCGCCGGCCGGTCGCCGCAGGTGGGAATCTTGTAGGTCGAGGGCGCGTGGGTCCGCAGGCGGCCTTGGGCGTCGTAGACCAGCTCCTCGGTCGTCAGCCAGCCCATGCCCTGAACGAAGCCGCCCTCGATCTGGCCAAGGTCGATGGCCGGATTCAGCGACTTGCCGACGTCGTGCAGGATGTCGGCGCGCGTGACCTTCATCTCGCCGGTCAGGGTGTCGATCAGCACCTCGCTGCAAGCCGCCCCATAGGCGAAATAGTAGAAGGGCCGACCGGTGTGGGTCGCGCGGTCGTAATGGATCTTGGGCGTTGCGTAGAAGCCAGTCGCCGACAGCGAAATCCGCGCCAGGTAGGCCTGACGAATGAACCCGCCGAACTCGAAAGTCTCTGCCCCCACGCGGACGCCGTCCGGCGTGAAGGCCACCGCGTCGGGCGCGACGCCCCATTTTTCGGCGGCGAAGGCGACCAGCCGCGCCTTGATGGTCTCGGCCGCGTTCAAGGCCGCCATGCCGTTCAGGTCCGCGCCCGACGAGGCGGCGGTGGCCGAGGTGTTGGGCACCTTGTCGGTGACGGTCGAGGTGATCTTCACCCGCGCCACGTCGACCTGGAAGGCCTGGGCGACGATCTGGGCGATCTTGACGTTCAGCCCCTGCCCCATCTCGGTCCCGCCGTGGTTCAGCATGATCGAGCCGTCGGCGTAGAGGTGCAGCAGCGCGCCCGCCTGGTTCAGGTGAGTGGTCGTGAACGAGATGCCGAACTTCACCGGCGTCAGGGCGATGCCCTTCTTCAGCACGGGGCTGGCGGCGTTGAAAGCCTCGATCTCGCGGCGGCGCGTCTCGTAGGCGCAGGACGCGGCCAGCTCGTCGATCAGTTGCGGCGCGACATTGTCCTCCACCACCTGACCATAGGGCGTCAGGTCGCGTCCCTCGCCGCCATAGAGATTGCGGCGGCGCACCTCCAGCGGGTCGATGCCGACAGCGGCGGCCACGGCGTCCATCACCCGCTCGATGGCGATCATGCCCTGCGGCCCGCCAAAGCCCCGGAAGGCCGTATTCGACACCGTATGGGTTCGATAGCGATGCGATAGGATC
This sequence comes from Caulobacter sp. SSI4214, assembly GCF_012184455.1. Taxonomy (NCBI): domain Bacteria; kingdom Pseudomonadati; phylum Pseudomonadota; class Alphaproteobacteria; order Caulobacterales; family Caulobacteraceae; genus Caulobacter; species Caulobacter sp. SSI4214. Next base: position 50,128 of record NZ_SZWJ01000024.1, read on the forward strand.
TCGACCGCCGGCAGGAAGTAGGCGTTGTCGGCGTGGAACATCGCCCTGTCGTTGATCGCCGGCGACAGGTCGGTCGTCGCGCCGCAACGCGACGCCAGCTCCAGTGACAGGCCCGTCAGCCGGCCGTCGTCCTCGAAGCCGACGTTATAGACGACCTCGAAGTCATGCCGCTTGCCGGTCATGATCATGTCCTCGTCGCGATCGGGACGACACTTGGCGGGCCGCCCGGTTTTGACGGCGACCAGGGCGGCGGCGGCGGCGAACAGCGACGCCTGCGTCTCCTTGCCCCCAAAGCCTCCGCCCATGCGGCGCACCTCGACCGTCACGCAATGGTCGGGCTTGCCCAGCACGCGGGCGATCAGGTGCTGCACCTCGGTGGGGTGCTGGGTCGAGGACCACACATGGACGTCGCCGTCCTCGCGCGGCGTCGCCAGGGCGATCTGGCCCTCGAGATAGAAGTGGTCTTGGCCGCCGATCACGAACCGGCCCCGCGCCCGGCGCGGCGCGCTGGCCAGGGCGCCCTGGGCGTCGCCGCGCGCCATCCGCTGGCTGGCTTCGATCTTTAGGTCCATCGCGCGGGCGGCGGCGATGTCGATGGCGGCGGGCAGATCCTCATACTCGACCACGGCCTTGGTCGCGGCGGCGCGAGCGGCGGACAGCGACGTCGCGGCGACCGCGAACAGGCTTTGCCCCACGCAATAGACCTCGCCGTCGGCGAATAGGCGATCGTCGTGGATGACGGGGCTGACGTCGTTCTCGCCAGGCACGTCCTCGGCGCTCAGCACCAGAACCACCCCTGGCGCGGCGCGGACGGCGGACAGGTCCATCCGCGCGATCCTGGCGCGGGCCTTGGCGCTCAGACCAAACGCCACATGCAGCAAGCCGGCCGGCTCGGGCAGGTCGTCGATATAGATCGCCGAGCCCGACACATGACGCGCGGCGCTGTCATGCGGCAAAGCCGCGTGCACGCCGCGAACCGGCGCGGTCTCGATCATCGATGTCGTCGCCGCGGAGTCAGCCATGCGCGCTCTCCGGGACAATGCGGGTTTCGGCGCCGGGGTCCTGGCTCTCCAGGAGCACCTTGCGCAGCATGTTCCGCGCCGCCAGCGACCGGTAGGCCGCCGAGGCGCGCATGTCGCTCATCGGCGTATAGTCGGCGTCCAGCGCGCCCATCGCCGCCTCGACCGTCGCCTCGGTCCAAGGCTTGCCGATAAGCGCGGCCTCGCAGGCCTGGGCGCGCTTGGGCGTGCCGGCCATGCCCCCGAACGCGACCCGGGCGTCGCGGACCACGCCGTCCTCGACCAACAGCGAGAAGGCGCCGCACACCGCCGAGATATCCTGGTCGAAACGCTTGGACAGCTTGAAGACCTTGAAAATCCGTCCCACGTCCAGACGAGGCGCGATCACCGCCTCGACGAATTCGCCGGGCCGGCGATCCTGCTTGCCGTAATCGAGGAAAAACGCTTCCAGCGCCATCTCGCGGCGCTCGCCGCCCCGACGCAGAACCAGTCGCGCCCCCGCCGCGATCAGGGCCGGCGGCATGTCGCCGATCGGCGAGCCGTTGGCGATATTGCCGCCGATGGTGCCGCTGTTGCGCACCTGGGTCGAGCCGAGCCGGCGCATCATGGCCCCGAGATCCGGGTAGAGCTTGGCCACGGCCGCGATCGCATCGACATAGCGAACGCCCGCGCCGATCCACAGCCCCCCCTCGGTCTCGCGCAGCGCCTTCAGCTCGGCGACCTCGGAGAGGCTGATCAGCGTCGGTAACGGCTTGCGCAGCTTGGTCACCCAGAGGCCGACATCGGTGGCGCCGGCCACGATCGTGGCGTCCGGATACTCCAGATAGGCCTGGGCCAGCTCGTCCGCGGTGCGCGGCGCCAGCCAGGTCCGGGTCACGCCGTGAACCTCGTCCTGGAAGCTCAGCGTCAGCATCGTCTCGTCCCGCACGGCGGAGAGATCAACCTCCGGCGCGGCCTCGGCGCTCAAGCCGTTGGCGACCTCGATGATCGGACCATAGCCGGTGCAGCGGCACAGGTTTCCGGCCAAAACCTCGCCGACCGGCGCGCGCGCCCCCTTGGCGCCGATCGCCCGCGCATACAGCGACATCACGATCCCCGGCGTGCAGAAGCCGCACTGCGATCCGTGCCGGTCAACCATGGCCTGCTGCACCGGATGCGGCTGGCCGTTCTTGGCCAGGCTTTCGACCGTCATCAAGGCCTTGCCGTGGACCATGGGCAATAACTGGATGCAGGCATTGACGGCCCGCCAGGCGACGCCCTCTCCCTCCGGTTCGCCGACCAGCACCGTGCACGACCCGCAGTCGCCCTCGGCGCAGCCTTCCTTGGTTCCGGTGCGCCGCATCGGTCCGCGCAGGTGTTCCAGCAAGGTCGTCGTCGGGTTGGCCCCATGGACCTCCCGCGCCTCTCCATCCAGCAGGAACCGGATCGTCTCGCCCATCAGCTGCCCCGGTAGGTGGAATAGCCATACGGCGAGACCAGCAGCGGCACATGCCAATGCCGGTCGACGCTCGACGCGGCGAAGTCGATGACCACCACATCCAGGAACGGCGGATCGGCCACCGGCAGGCCCGACGCCTTGAAGTGGTCGCCGATGGCGAATTCCAGGCGGTAGGCCCCGACCTGAAAGTCTTCGGGGGCGATAAGCCGCGCACGGCCGTCCGAGTCGGTGCGGAATTCCGCCAGCCGCGTGACGACGTCCCCGTCGCGTCGGGACACGCTCACCCGGACCCCCGCCGCCGGTTTGCCGACGGCCTGGTCAAGGATATGCGTGGTCAGTCCCGTCATGCTCAGCCCTCTGATCGTCTCGTCCCGCGATGCTCGGTCGCTCCGGGCGCCCTGTCCAGCGCCTTGCCCCGCTTGGTCGCGCTGGAAGGAGAAGCGCCAAGGAAGGCGGCGGCAGGCGCCCGAAGCGCGGGCACTATATAATAGATTTATTACTTGCGCGCCCCTTCGCGGCACATCTCGGACATCGGGGCGCCCTCAAGAAATGTTACCGCTACCATAATTTGATCGACGCTTCGGGCGCTCAGGGTTGGAAAAACGGCTCATCCCCGGTAGCTAGACCCTTTGACGGTCCGCGAACGAGACGGGCGCGCGACGCGCGCGCAGAATGGTCTAAGAGGAACACCGAATGGACGAGGATTTCCGCAAGGCGGCGTTGGACTATCACCGCCTGCCGCGCCCCGGGAAACTGACGATCGAGGCCACCAAGCGGATGGCCACCCAACGCGATCTCGCCCTCGCCTATTCGCCCGGCGTCGCGGCGCCTTGCGTGGCGATCGCCGAGAACCCGGACCTCGCCCGCGACTACACCGCGCGCGGCAACCTGGTGGCCGTGATCTCGAACGGCACCGCCGTGCTGGGCCTGGGCGACATCGGCCCCCTGGCGTCCAAGCCGGTGATGGAAGGCAAGGCCGTCCTCTTCAAGAAATTCGCCGGCATCGACGTGTTCGACATCGAGGTCGACGCCAAGGATCCCGACCGCTTCATTGAGACCGTCGCGGCCCTGGAGCCCACCTTCGGCGGCGTCAATCTCGAGGACATCAAGGCCCCCGAGTGCTTCATCATCGAGCGCGCCCTGCGCGAGCGGATGAACATTCCGGTCTTCCACGACGACCAGCACGGCACCGCCATCGTCTGCGCGGCCGCCGTCCGCAACGCGCTGCTCGTGCAGGGCAAGGCGCTGAAGGACGTCAAGCTTGTCACCTCGGGCGCCGGCGCGGCGGCCCTGGCCTGCGTCGACCTCCTGGTCTCGATGGGCCTGCCGGTCGAGAACGTCACCCTGACCGACATCAAGGGCGTGGTGCACGCCGGTCGCGAACCGGACATGCCCGAAAACATGGCCCGCTACGCGCGCCAGACCGACGCCCGGACCCTGCCCGAAGTGCTTCCCGGCGCCGACATCTTCCTGGGCCTCTCGGCCCCGCGTGTCTTCAAGGCCGAGTGGCTGCCCTTGCTGGCGCCGAACCCGCTGATCCTGGCCATGGCCAATCCGGAACCGGAGATCCTGCCGGAGCTGGTCCAGGCCCAGCGCCCCGACGCCATCATGGCCACCGGACGCAGCGACTACCCCAACCAGGTCAACAACGTCCTCTGCTTCCCGTTTATCTTCCGCGGCGCGCTGGACGTCGGCGCCTCCGAGATCAACGAGGCCATGAAGGTCGCCGCGGTCGAGGCGATCGCCGAGTTGGCCCGCGCCGAGGCTTCCGAGGTGGTCGCATCGGCCTATGGCGGCGCCGCGCCGGTGTTCGGCGCGCAATACATCATCCCCAAGCCCTTCGACCCGCGCCTGATCCTGCAGATCGCGCCGGCGGTGGCCAAGGCGGCGATGGACAGCGGCGTGGCCACCCGCCCGATCGCCGACTTCGATGTCTACCGCCGCGAACTGGAGCTGTTCGTCTACCGCTCGGGCCAGCTGATGCGGCCGGTGTTCGAACGGGCCCGCAAGGCGCCGGTCAAGGTCGCCTATGCCGAGGCCGAGGACGAACGCATCCTGCGCGCCGTCCAGACCGTCGTCGACGAGGGCCTAGCCAAGCCGGTCCTGGTCGGCCGGCGCGAGGTGATCAAGGCCAAGATCGAGGAGCTGGGTCTGCGCCTGCGCGTCGGAGAGACGGTCGAGATCGTCGATCCGTATGACGACAAGGATCTGTTCGACCCGCTGGCGCTCGACTACCAACGTCTGGTCGGCCGGCGGGGCGTGCCGCCGATCGCCGCCGCGCGGCGCGTCCAGGGACGCCGGACCGTGGCCGCCTCGATGCTGCTGCTCTCGGGCTATGTCGAGGCCGCGCTGGTCGGCGGCAGCGGCGATTGGTGGCAGCACATGACCTACGCCCTGCCGATCATCCCGCGTCGCGAGAACGTCAGCCGCGTCTACGCCCTGTCGACCCTGATCCTGGACAACGGCACGCTGTTCTTCTGCGACACCCACGTCAATGTGGATCCGACCGCCGAGCAGATCGCCGAATGCACGCAGCTGGCCGCCGAGGCTGTCAGGCGCTTTGGCTTGACACCCAAGGCCGCGCTGCTTTCGCACTCGTCGTTCGGGGCCAGCAACTCGCCGACCGCGCGCAAGATGCGCGAGGCCCTGGCCCTGCTGCGGCGTCAGGCGCCGGATCTGGAGGTCGACGGCGAAATGCACGCCGACGCCGCGCTGACCCAGCACCTGCGCGACCGCCTGGTCGCCGACAGCCCGCTGAAGGGCTCGGCTAATCTGCTGGTCATGCCGACCCTGGACGCCGCCAATATCGGCCTGACCCTGCTCAGCGCCGCCACGGAGTCGTTGCTGGTGGGCCCGATCCTCTTGGGCATGGCCAAGCCGCTGCATGTCCTGACGCCCAATGTCACGGCGCGCGGCATCGTCAACCTGACGGCCCTGGCGGTGAACCAGGCGGCGTCCGAGCGCGCCGGGGCGTAAGCCCTCCGGAAAACGCAGAAAGGCCCCGTCCGACGCGTCAGCATCGGCGGGGCCTTCCAAAAACCTCTGAAAAGGCCGTCCGTTCGGGCGGCCTTTTCCTTGGGACGCGATCTTAGAGGATGCGCAGGTTGCCGGCCGAGGTCTTGCCCGAGCGGCGGTCCTGTTCAAGCTCGTAGCCGACTTGCTGGCCTTCGTTCAGGCCGCGCAGACCGGCGCGTTCAACGGCCGAGATGTGCACGAACACATCGCCGCCGCCGTTGTCGGGCTGGATGAAGCCAAAGCCCTTGGTGGTGTTGAACCACTTCACGACGCCCGTGCCGCTTTCGCCGGTGCCTGACGAGAAACCGCCGCCGCCGCCGCCACGCGGGCTGTCGAAGCCGCGCGAAGGACGGGGAGCGCCGCGACCGCCGCCGGCCGGAGCCGGGCCGTGACCCGTCACGCGCAGCTGACCCGCCGAGGTCTTGCCCGAGCGACGATCTTCTTCCAGTTCGTACGCGACTTGATCACCCTCGTTCAGGCCCGAGAGACCCGAGCGTTCAACCGCGGCGATGTGGACGAACACGTCCTGGCCGCCGTCCTCGGGCTGAATGAAGCCAAAGCCCTTGGCCGGGTTGAACCACTTAACGACACCGTTCGCCATATTATCCTCAAACACCTCAATCGACGGGCTGATAGTCGGCCCGCGTCCTTCCAACGGAAGTCATGACGCAAAACCGGCGCAAGCGCCATGGGCTTTGAGCGGAGAAAAAGAGGCTGAGGGCGGTCTAAACTCGAAAAATTCGCTCATCCGGCAACGAGCGTTGCAAAATCGCCACTTAAAATTGCATTTTAGACAAGAAAACCCTCCTGCCGAGCGGCGAGGAGGGCGAC
>NZ_SZWJ01000025.1:0-55010 GCF_012184455.1 Caulobacter sp. SSI4214
CCAGGCCCAGGCCCGCGCCCCCCGCGCCCGCGACGGAACCGGGGCGCTCGAAACGCTGAAACGGCAGGAAGGCCGCCGCGGCCTCCTCGCGCGAGAAACCAGGCCCTTGGTCGGCGATGGCGACGTGGGCCATCGGACCGTTCGGCGACGACTGCTCCGACAGCGTGACGGTGATCCTCGAGCCCTCGGGGCTGTATTTGACCGCGTTGCCCAGCAGATTGATCAGGGTGCGCGACAGCACCCCCCGATCGCCCAGCACGACGAGCGGCGTTTCGCCGCCGATCTGCTGGATCTCGATCCGTCGCTGGGCGGACTGCGGCCACAGCTCGTCGATCGCCTCGACGGTGATGTCAGCCAGATCCACCGGCTCCAGCGACACCGGCGTGACCTCGGCCCGCGCCAACTGCACGAAGCCGTCGGCCAGGGCCAAGGTGCGGCGGGCATAGGCCGCGATGCGGTCGGCGGTCTCGGTCGGCAGGTCCGGGGTCGTCGCCAGCAGGGCCAGGATCGAGGTCTGGGGCGAGCGCATGTCGTGGGTCAGCAACTGCAGGGCCTGCTCGCGCTGGCGCATGGCGGCGGTCAGGATCGAGATGTCGGCCAGGCGCACGATCCACCCCGCCGGGGCGCCGGTCTCGTCCCGCCGGAACACGGTCTGCAGCTGGAAGACCCGGCCATCGACCAGATGAAGATCGATGGGCTCGTGCTCGTCGGCGGGCGGGGGCCAGTCCAGCTCGAAGCGCTTGCCTAGCGGCTCCAGGGCGTTAACGAGATCGGCCAGCGACGCGCCCAGCACGGTGAGCTGGGTCGGACGGAACAGCGCGTTGGCGGCGGCGTTGGCGGCGATGGCCCGGCCGTGGGCGTCGGCGACCAGGGTGGCGTCGGGCAGGCTGAACAGGGCGTCGGCCGAGAAACGGCGGAGATCGTCCATCCGGGTGATCGCCTCGCCCAGGCTCGAGGCCTGGCGCGCGACCACGTCGCTTTCGAAATCCATCGGCTGGACGCGGCGGCCGCGCACGATCGACCGGATGCGGGCCAGTTCTCGGCTCAAAAGATCATTCACCCGCGCCAACTGCATCCATCCCCAGATCAGGGCCACCAGCGTCATGCCCAGCACCGCGGCGATGGGCGAGAGCCAAAGGTGGGCCAGCCAGAACATCGCCGCCGAATAGGCGAGGCCTACCGCGCAGAGCGCCGCTAGCAAGACGAGATTGGCGCGCGGCGGCAAGACCAGAAAGCCGGCCAGCAGCAGCCACAACAGCGTCAGGGCGAAGGCCGCGCGGCCCTCCGGTCCGGCCTCCCGGATCATCAGACCGCTACGCAGGCCGTCCAGCACGCTGGCCTGTAGCTGCACCCCGGTCATGCTGGAAGCGTCGGGCGTGACGGGCGTCGGAAAGGCGGGGCCCAGGCCTGGGGCGGTCAGTCCCACGAAGACCGTGCGGCCGCTGATCAGCGAGGCCGGCGCCTCGCCGTTCAGCACGCTGGAGAAGCTGATGTGGCGATAGATCGACGGCGGGCCGGCGAACGGGATCAGCAGGGTCTCGTCGAAGCCTCGGGTCATGTCGCGCGCCCCGACCGGATGGGTGGCGCGATGAACGACGGTCATCAGATCGGGGGCGAGGTTCGCGCCGTTGATCTCGAACGGCGCCATGCGGCGCACGACGCCGTCGTCGTCGAACCGGACGTGGGCCAGGCCGGCGCCCGCCGCGCCTTTGGCGATGGCCGGGATCGATCCGACCACCCGCCGAGGCGCGTCCGCTCCGGCGCTGGTCAGGAACTGCGGCAGATAGACCTTGCCCGATCGTTCGATGGCCTGGCCCAGCGCCTGGTCCTGGGCCGGATCGCCAGGCTCGCTGAACAGCACGTCGTAGACGATGGTCTTGGCGCCGGCCTGGCCCAGGCGATCGATCATCCGCGCGTGCAGGTCCCGCGGCCACGGCCACGCGCCCAGTTCGGCCAGGCTGCGGTCGTCGATATCGACCATCATGATGTTGGGATCCGCCGGCCGGGCGCTGACCCGCGCCAGCACGTCGTACAGCACGTTGTCGATCCGCGTGGGCGGAAACCACGCGAAAAGCGCGAAGCAAATGCTGGCGAGGCCCGACAACAGCAGCCACGACGGCAAACGTCCGGTCGGCTTTTGCGGGCGAGCCCCCGCGCGGGTCATCCGCCGATCCGCAGCGTCTGGGGCGGTCCAAGCTTTTCGGTCACCGTCCCGTCCTTGAAGCGCACGACGGCGACGCGCCAGGCGTACTCGCCGGGCGGCAGGTCGGTCAGCGTCAGTTGCGGTTCCGAAAGACCCGGCTGGTCGACCAACGGCCGATCAGGATCCTTGGCGGCGAACAGCTGGAAGCGATAGTTGCGCGTCCCGTCGCCGGCCGAACTCCAGCGGAACAGGAACTTGCGGTGCTTGCCCTCGCGGCTGTCGCGGGGGGCGCCGGCGTCCAGGGTGTCGAGGTCGCGGTCGAAGCTGTAGTCGGCGGGAAAGCCTTCCAGGCCGTGGGCGTCCAACGCCGTCAGGCGCACGAAATAGGTGCCGTTGCTCACCGCGCCGAATTCGGCGGCGCTGGGCGGCTGGGCGGCGGCCTTTGTCACCGTCTCGGCGAAGATGTCGATAAAGCCGGCGTCGCGGGCCAATTGCAGCCGGTAGGCGGCCGCGCCCTCGAGGGGCTGGACCGTGAAGCGGACGACCTTGTCGCTCTGGGTCTGGCCGCCCGGACCAAGCTTGGGCGCGGGCAGCAGCTTGACCGGTTCGCTGACTCCCGAGGCCGAGACTCCGACGCCGTAACCGGCCGGGATCGGCGCGCCGCCGGTGGCGACCGCGCCGGCGTCCACGCCGACGGCGCCCTTCAGCACCTCGGTCTGGGCCTTGTCGCCGTCCGCGCCGACGCGGAACTCGGTGCCGCGCACGGCCGAGACCGAGACCGGCGTGCGCACCTCGAACCGGGCGCCGGGCGTCTGGTTCGGCGTGGCAGAGATCGTTCCCCGACCCTGGTCCAGCTGGAATACCCGTTGGGGGGCGTTGTTGATCAGCACCTGGCGCAGCTTGGCGATGCGAACGCGGGTGTTCGAGGGCAGGGTGACGCGCGAGCCGTCCTCCAGCTCGAAGGTGGCGAAAGCGCCGGGACCGGTCACCACGCCCTGGCCTTCCCGCAGCGGCATCCCCACCCGGGCGGGCGTGCTCTGGCCGCCCGTCTCGATCAGCACGGGACCGGAAAAGGCCGACAGCGAGGCGACGATCGGCGTCGCCTTCAGCAGGTTTGGATCGATATTCAGTTGCGAGCCGCTGCGCAGGCGCGTGGGGCGGGCCACGCCATTGGCCTTCTGCACGGCGCGGTAGTCGCTAGGGCGGTTCATGTAGCGCGCGGCGATCCCGATCAGGGTGTCGCCCGGCTTGACCATATAGGCCACCGGCGGTTCGGCCGAGGCGCTGGTCTGGGCGCGCGCCGCGCTCGTCGCCAGCGCCGCCGCCAGAAGGAGGCTCGCCCCCGCGGCCCTGTTCATAACTCTACTCTCCCCCGCCCGTCTCGGGATCACACGCTTCCAAACGATACCCGAAACCGTAGACGGTGCTGAGTCGGAAACCGTTATTCGGCCGCAGGTGCAGCTTCGCCCGCAAACGCGACACGTGCGCGTCCAGGGTGCGGGTTTCGAGATCCGGCCGCTGGCCCCAGATCCGGCGCAGCAGGTACTCGCGCGACAAAGGCCGCGACAGATTGTTGAACAGCAGGGACGCCAGCTGGAACTCCTTGGGCGTCAGGGCCTCGACGTGACCCTTCCAGGACGCGGTCTGGGCGCCGGGATCCAGCCGATACGGGCCGTGCTGTTCGATCTGAGGCGTGACCGGCGGACGGTGGATGCGGCGGACCACGGCGTTGACGCGCGCCAGCAGCACCTGCGGCTGCAACGGCTTGACGATGTAGTCGTCGGCGCCGGCGTTCAGGCCCTCCACCAGGTCGGCCTCGACCGAGCGGCTGGTCAGAAGCAGCACCGGCGGCGCCGTCGCGGGATCCTCGCGCAGCAGTTTCAGGGTTTCGATGCCCGACAGCTCGGGCATGTTCCAGTCAAGGATGATCAGGTCGAAGGTCTGCTTGCGCAGTTCCGCCAGAAGCCGCGAGGGCTGAGTAAAGCTGGTGCAGACGAAACCGCTTGGGGTCAGCACCGAGGCGACGAGCGCGTTGTGGCTGGGGTCGTCGTCGAGCAGCGCGACTTTCATGCAATCACTTAAGCTGGGAAGTGGCGCGCCTCGCGGGGGAGCGAGGCGCGCCTCGGTCATCTCGCTGTCGGTGGGGCGACGAGCAGGAGACCTGCAATTCATGTTTACCTCGCACCGCCTAGGCTTGCTCGTATTTGTCAGGCATTTTTACAATACTTTACAGTCGAGGCGAGCGATGCGTCGCGCTTAGGTGGCATTCAAACTCAATTTGGGTGAGAGTTCGCCCACGGAGCGAACCTCGATCCCCTCCAGGCCCAGCCAGGCCGCCATTCGCGTGAGTTCACGCCACAGTCGAGGGGCGGTTTCCGCGTTCGCGGCGGGCTCGGCATGGGCGGCCTGGACCAGCAGTCTGCCCGCCTTGCGGTCGGCCTTCAGATCGACGCGGGCGGTGATCGTCTCGTCCTGAAGGAACGGCAGGACGTAGTAGCCGTGGGTGCGCTTGTGGGCCGGCGTGTAGATCTCCAGCCGCACGCGCACGCCGAACAGGCGCTCGGTCCGCTCGCGGAACCAGATCAGGTTGTCGAACGGCGAGAGCAGGGCGTCGGCCTTGATGGCGCGGGGACGGCGGGTCCCTGGCCATAGGTAGGCCGGTTGATCCCATCCTTCGACCTGGACCGGCGTCAGGATTCCGTCTTCGACGAGTTCGGCCAGCGCCTTACGGGTGTCGGCTGGGCCAAGGCGGAAATAGTCGCGCAGGTCTCGCTCGGTGGCCACGCCCATCGCCCGGCCAGCGGTCGCCAGCAAGGCGCGATGGGCCTCGTCGCGGTCGGGCGTCGGCGTCTGGCTGATCGATCGCAAAGCCCTTTCCGGCAGATCATACACCCGCTCGAAGCTGGCGCGGCGGGTGGCGGTGGTCAGGCGGCCGGTCCAGAACAGGCACTCCATCGCCCGCTTGCCCTCGCTCCAGCCCCACCAGCCGCCCTGGCCCTTGGCGCCCAGGTTCAGCTCGGAGGCGGTCAGCGGCCCGCGCTCGGCGACGGCCGCCAGGGCCTGGTCGATGAAGTCGGGGTGGTCGCGGAGAAAGGCGGCGACATGCTTCCAGACCCCGACGCCCGCGGCCGCGTCCGCCATCCGCCAACGCAGCATCGGATGCAGCGCCAGCGGCGTCAGAGAGGCCTCGTGCGCCCAGTATTCGGCCAGGGCGCGCGTCTTGCCCCAGGCCAGGTCGTCGAGCAACCTCCGGTCATACGCGCCCAGCCGCGAGAAGAACGGCAGATAGTGTGAGCGCGACAGGACGTTGACCGAGTCGATCTGGACCACGCCCAGCGCCTCGATCGTCGACAGCAGGTGACGTTTGGCGGGCGCGGCGGGACGCGGGCGGCCAAAGCCTTGCGCCGCCAGAGCGATGCGCCGCGCGTCCTTCGCGGAAAGGGTTTCGACCATGGCGGCAGTTGAGCTCGCGTCGCCAAGGCGCGCAAGGCTTGGCCCGACGATCGAACGGCCATACCGATGCGCCGCGTCCGCTGTTTGGGAGTCCGCCGCATGACCGTCCTCGAAAAAGGGTCCGCCCGCCTGATCCTCGCGCCCGAGACGGGCGGAGCGATCGCGGGCTTCACCGTGAGCGGCCGCGACGTGCTGCGGCCGGCGCCCGCCGGGGTTCTGGACCCCCTGCTCACGAGCAATTTCCCACTGGTCCCGTTCTGCAACCGCGTTCCCAACGGCCGCTTCGTCTTCGAGGGGCGCGAGGTCGCCCTGGCGCCGAATCTCCCTGGCCATCCGCATGCCCTGCACGGCCAGGGCTGGCGCGCCGTCTGGCGCGTGGCGCGGGCGGACGCCGCCGAGGCGACGCTCGTCCACGACCACGCGCGGGGCGACTGGCCCTGGTCCTATCGCGCCGAGCAGCGCTTCGTGCTCGGCGACACCGGATTCCGCGTCACGCTTACCGTGACCAACACGGACGAGACGGCCATGCCCGCCGGCCTGGGTCTTCATCCCTATTTCCCGCGTCGGACGGGCGAGACCCTGACGGCGGCCAACGACGGGGTCTGGATGGTCGACGCCGACGTGCTGCCGACCGTTCATCATCGGGGCGTCTGGGGGCCGGACTGGGCGACGGGCGCGGCGGTCGAGGGGCCTGACCTGATCGACCATTGCTATACCGGATGGGATCAGCGCGCGGTCCTGTCGGCCCCCGGCGCGCCGGACACGGTGATCACCGCCTCGCCCGAATGCCGCTGGCTGCACGTCTATGCGCCGCCAGGCGACGACTTCGTGTGCGTCGAGCCTTGCGCCAGCCGTCCCGATCCGTTCGGCGCCGGCGACACCGGCATGATCAGGCTGGCGCCCGGCGAAAGCCGCTCGATCTGGATGGACGTCTCTACGGGCTGATGCCCGCCCGGGCCTTCAGGCGAGCGACCATGTCGGCCGACAGATAGCCGTCGGCCGGCAGTTGCTGGCTCTGCTGCCAGGCGCGCAGGGCCTTGCGGGTGCCCACGCCGATGACGCCGTCGGCCGGTCCGGGGTCGAAGCCGAGGCGCGACAGAGCGATCTGGGCCGCCATGCGGTCGGCCAGGTTCAGCGGCGTCTCGACCGGCCACGGCGTGACCAGCGGTCCGCCGCCGCCGAAGCGGTCCGCCAGCAGGCCGATGCCCAGGGCGTAGGCGGTCGAGTTGTTGTAGGCGCGGATCGCGAAGTGGTTGGGCAGGGCCAGGAACGCCGGGCCGGTCGCGCCCGCCGGCAGGATCAGCATGGCCGGCGAGGCCGCGTCCGCCGCCGTCCAGGCCAGGCCGTCGGCCCGGCTCACGCCCCGGGCCTCCCACCACGCCGGCGGCTGCTTTTCGACCTCGGTGACCGAATAGTCGAAGCCGGCGGGGAGGAGGACTTCCTTGGCCCAGCCGACGCCGGGCTTCCAGCCGCCCTTCATCAGGAGGTTGGCGGCGGAGGCCAGCGAGTCGGCGTCCGAGGTCCAGATGTCGCGCCGGCCGTCGCCGTCGAAATCCACGGCGGTGGAGCGATAGCTGGACGGGATGAACTGGGTCTGGCCCATGGCGCCGGCCCATGAGCCGCGCAGCTGGGCGCGGGAGACCTCGCCCGAATCGATGATCTTCAGCGCCGCGATCAGCTCGCCCTCGGCCCAGGCGCGCCGGCGGCCGTCGGCGGCCAGGCTGACCATGGAGCGGATGACGTCGAAATTGCCTTGCAGTTGGCCGAACGCCGATTCCATGGCCCAGACGGCCAGCAGGATGTCGCGCGGCACGCCGTAGCGAGCCTCGATCGCCGGCAGGAAGGTCAGCTCCTCGCGCTTGCGGCGGCCCACGGCGATGCGGTCGTCGCTGATCACGCCCCTGATGTAGTCGCCGACCGGCTTGGAGAACTCCGGCTGGCGGCTGTCCAGGCTGATGACCTTGGGATCGGGCGTGACGCCCGACAGCTCGCGGTCCAGCAGGGCGGGGGACAGGCCCGCGGCCAGGGCGCGGACGCGGAAATCCTTCATCCAGGTGTCGAAGGCCAGTTCGCCGGCGGGCACGGGCGTGTCCGGCGAGGGCGGCGGCGCGGCGGGCTTGGCCGGAGTCGGCTGGGGCGGCGGCGGGGGCGCGACCGCCGTCAGCGGTCCTTGCGGAGAGGTGTCCGCGCAACCGGCGAGCAGGAGAACGAGAAAGACGCGACGATCCATGGCCATGGGGCGGAAGCTACTGGGGTTCGTGTAAAGGCTTCAATCACAAGCGCGCCAGCGCGGTGAAGTTCCGCGCGGGCGCCAATAAGACGCGAAGTCCTTTCCGCGCATTGACTCGCGGCCGTGTCCTGCTTATACGCACCGCCTCCGAAACACCCCGGAAGTTCCGGCCGCCCGCTCGCGCGCCCGAACCTCTCCGCTGAAGTACAGAGACGGTCATGAAGGTTCGCAGCTCGCTGAAGTCGCTGAAGGGTCGCCACCGCGACTGCAAGATGGTTCGCCGCAAGGGCGTCATCTACATCATCAACAAGACCGACCCGCGCTTCAAGGCCAAGCAGGGCTGATGACCGCCGCGCGTCCCAGAGCCGTTCTCTGGGATGTCGGCAATGTCATCGTGCGCTGGGATCCCCGCGCGCTTTACGCGAAGATCTTCAAGGAACCGGCCGACATCGACCGGTTCCTTTCGTCTGTCTGCACCCTGGATTGGCACGTCGAGCACGACAAGGGCGTGGCGTTCCCGGACAACGCCGCCCCGCTGATCGCGCGCTTTCCCGAGCATGAGGCCGAGATCCGCGCCTGGGACCAGCGCTTCGATGAAATGCTGTCGGGGCCGGTGCCCGAGACCGCCGCGGTGATCGAGGCCCTGGCCGACCGCGATGTCCCGCAATTCGCCCTGACCAACATGCCGCAGAGCAAGTGGCCGGTCGTCCAGGCCATCGCGCCCCGCCACTTCGGCTTCTTCCGCGACGCGATCGTCTCGGGCGACGAGAAGGTGATCAAGCCGGCGCGGCGCATCTACGAGATCGTGCTGGAGCGCACCGGCCTCGCGCCCGCCGACCTGCTGTTCATCGACGACAGCGCCGCCAATATCGACGCGGCCATGGACATGGGCTTCCACACCCACCATTTCACGGATCCGGCGCGCCTGCGGGCCGCCGTGGAGCGGCACGGCCTGCTCTGACGACGAGGCGGGATCTCGATCCAAGGCCCTCGCCCATAGCACTAGACGGAGTTCTCGCATGAACGTCGGTTTCATCGGTCTTGGCGCCATGGGCGCGGCCATGGTTCGCAACCTTCTGGCCAAGGGCGTGACGGTGACCGTGTGGAACCGCTCGCGCGCGATCGTCGACGCCCTGGCCGCCGAGGGCGCGAAGCCCGCCGCGAGCGTCGACGAGGTCTTCGCCGCCGACATCGTGCTGTCGATGCTGGCCCACGACCAGGCCGTTCGCGAGGCGCTGATCGACAGCGGCGCGCTGGGCCGGGCTCGGAAGGGTCTGGTCCACGTCAACCACGCCACGATCTCGGCGGGGCTGGCGGTCGAGCTCGCCGCCCTCCACGCCGAGCTGGGCCTGGGCTATGTCGCCGCCCCCGTCTTCGGTCGCCCGCCCGTGGCCCTGGCCGGCGGTCTCAACGTGCTGGCCGCCGGCCCCGACGACGCGGTGGCCAAGGCCAGGCCCGTGCTCGACCTTCTGGCCGCCAAGGTCTGGCCGCTGGGCGAGGATCCGGTCCGCGCCAACGCCCTGAAGCTGGCCGGGAACTTCATGATCGTCTCGGCCATCGAGAGCATGGGCGAGGCGGTGGCGCTGGGCGAAGCCTATGGCGTGCCCGCTCCCGAACTGCTCGACATGCTGACCAGCACGCTGTTCAACGCCCCGATCCACAAGATCTATGGCGGCATGATCGCCGAGCGCCGTTACAGCCCGCCCGGCTTCACCGCCGAGCTGGGCCTCAAGGACGTGCGCTTGGTGCTCGACGCCGCCGAGGCCAAGGGGCTCTCGATGCCGCAGGCCGATCTGGCGGAGGCCAGCCTGGAAATGCTGCTGGGCGGCGAGGACAAGGATCTGGATCTGGCGGCGCTGGCCGAGGTGGCGCGCGCCAGGGTCGAGGGCAGGTAACGGTGGACGGTCGCTGAATCCCGCTTCCCAGGGGCGCGGCTTCGAACTAGGTTCCGCGCCTCCCAATTCCAGCCCGCGAGACTTCCCGCATGGCCGACGACGCCATTCCCCACGCCGACGTTCTGAACAGCACCGCTCAAGGCCAACTGAAGTCGATCGTCGAGCGCGTCGAGCGGCTCGAGGTCGAAAAGGCCGAGATCATGGAGCAGATCAAGGAAGTCTATAACGAGGCCAAGGGCAACGGCTTCGACGTCAAGGTGCTGAAGAAGGTGGTCCGCCTGCGCAAGCAGGACCGCGCCAAACGTCAGGAAGAGGACGCGATCCTCGACCTCTACCTCTCGGCCATTGGCGAGATCTGAGTTTTTTAGGGTGCGCTGGCGCGTAACGTCGGGGATAGTCCTCCGCGATGCGCGCCAAGCCGCCCGATCCTAAACTGCAAGCCAAGAAGGCCGCGCTGAACGCCCTCAAGCGCGCCCGTCGCGCCGCCGAGAAGTCGGGCGTGGAGCTCTCCGAATGGGAGGGCGAGTTCCTGACCAGCGTCGCCCAGCGCGTCGAGACCTACGGCCGAGCCTTCGCCGATCCCGAGAAGGGCGCGCGCGGCCAGGCGCTCTCCGGCAATCAGACCCTCAAGCTCAAGGAAATCGTCCGCAAGGCCAAGGGCGAACGCAAGCCCATGAGCCGAGGCAAGGGCTTCCAGCGCCGGGGCGCGCGGCCCGAGCCGCCAAGCGACGACGATTGAGTTTTTCCGGCTCTTGTCCCGCCGTTCTTCGGCTCTTGCCCCACTGTCGCCATGATTGCTGTTGGGCATGGCTTGCAACAGGCTAGACCCAGGTTTTCGTCTAAAAGGCTTACCAAAAACCGTCGTTCGGCGAGACTTGTTAAGATCTTGGTAATGATCGACGCCGAAAATGTGAACAATTGTAAAGAGTTAAGAAGAACCACTTTGTAGGGTTCCGGCCGCGAGCGGGCGCGGCGGCCTCTGTCTCGATGCACGCGGACCTTGTGGTCTGAATCGGCTTCGGGCGCGAACCCTGCTGCTCAGCGGAACAAGGATGATGGCGACCACCTATCAATACCTGCTCCGCCGCAAGGCGGAGCTGGAAACCGGTATGATCGAGGCTCAGCGGCGCGCCCAAGCCCCGTTCGAGAGCGAGCTGCGCGCGATCGTGCTGGCGCTGGACGCGTTGAAGCAGGCCGGCATGGCCGAACGGGTGGCGGGAGAGCCGGCGCCGTTCGCCCCGCCGACGCCGGGCAAGCGCGGCCGACGCGGGCGCTCGACCCGCGACATGATCCTGATCACCCTGCAGCAGGCGCCCGGCCTCAACGAGACGGAGATCGCTCGCCAACTGGATCATCGCTGGAGCCGCCCGGTGAAGCCCGTGGCCGTCGGGCGCGAGCTGGAGGCTATGGCGCTGGAGGGACTGGCCCGCCGCTCGGGGTCGGGCTGGATCCGGATCGAGGGGGCGGCCGAGGCGGATGCGCCGTTAAGCCTCGGCGTCTCCGCGAAAGGTCATTAGAGCGTGATAGCCGAAAGTGTGAGCGGTTTCGGCGGTTATCACGCTCTAAATGTTTGATTTAGAGCCTTATCCGCTCGAATGATTCCATTCGAGCGGATAAGGCTCTAGAACCGCGTTAAGCTAAGTCGTGACGGGCGCGCGCAGGCGAGCCCGGCGCCCTTCCGTCAGCCCCGCTTCGGCTTCGTCGACGGCCGAGCGGGCTTGAGCAGGACCTTCAGGCGCTGCTCGCGCGAGATCGGACGCAGGATCGTCGGGTTCGTCATCAGCCGGCCTCTTTCATATCGACATCGATGCCCTGCTCGCGAACCTTGCGATAGAGCGTCGAGCGGCCGATCCCGAGGCGGCGGGCCACTTCGCTCATATGGCCGGCATAAACGTCGATCGCGTGCTGAATTAGGTCGCGTTCGATCTCTTCCAGGGTCCGCAGATGGCCGCGCTCGTCGAGGATGCGCACCGGCGAGTCGGCCGGCGCGGCCATGGCGGCGTGGGCGGCCTGCAGCAGGGCCGCCGGCGGCGGGACCGGCGCGATCGACACCGCCTCCAGCGGCGCGGCCAGGCCCGAAATGGCGGGGAAGTCGTAGGGCTGCAGGTACGGCGCGTCGGCCAGGACGATGGCCCGATAGACCGTGTTCTCCAGCTGGCGGACATTGCCCGGCCAGTCGAACGCGGTCAGCAGCCGCAGGGCCTCGGGCGAGGCGCCGATGACGCGCTTGCCTTCCTCGACATTGAAGCGGCGGATGAAGGCCTCGACCAGCGCGGGGATGTCCTCGCGACGCTCGCGCAGCGAGGGCGCCTCGATCGGGAAGACGTTCAGGCGGTAGAACAGATCCTCGCGGAAGCGTCCGGCCGCCACGGCCTGCGCCAGGTCGCGGTTGGTCGCCGAGACGATGCGGACATCGACCTTGACCGAGCGCTTGGCGCCGATCGGGTCGATCTCGCCTTCCTGCAGGGCGCGCAGCAACTTGACCTGCATGTCCAGCGGCAGCTCGCCCACCTCGTCCAGGAACAGGGTGCCGCCGTCGGCTTCCTTGAACTTGCCCAGGTGCTTGTCGGTGGCGCCGGTGAAGCTGCCCTTCTCGTGGCCGAACAGGATCGACTCGACGAGGTTCTCGGGAATGGCGCCGCAGTTGACGGCCACAAAGGGCTTGCCGGCGCGGTCAGACGAGCCGTGCACGGCGCGGGCGATCAGCTCCTTGCCGACGCCGCTCTCGCCGGTGATCAGCACCGGAATGCCGCTCTTGGCCGCGCGCTCGCCCATCCGCTTGACCATGGTCATGACCGGCGAGGCGCCGATCAGGTCCGCGAAGGTGGTCTTGCCGCCGGCCCGCTTGGTCAGACGCTCGACCTCGCCCCTCAGGTCGCCCATCGACAGAGCGTTGCGGATCGAGACCGTGATGCGCTCGGGCGAGGCGGGCTTGATGAAGAAGTCGCTGGCCCCGCCTTGCATCGCCTTGACCACCGTGTCGACGCCGCCGCTGGCGGTCAACACGATCACGGGCTGGGTAAAGCCGCGCGCGCGCAGCTCCTTCAGCGTCTCCTGGCCGTTCAGGCCGGGCATGACGAGGTCCAGAAGGATCACGTCGGCCGGCGCGCCCGAGGTCAGGTGCGCCAGCGCCGCGTCTCCGCCATCGGCATGCGCGACCGCGAAGCCTTCGCGCTCGAGCACCGCTTGAATCAACCGACGTTGTGTCGGGTCGTCATCGACGACAAGGACCGTTTTGGTCATTGGGCAATCCACCAGAACCGGCCATGCTCCCGTGGAGCACGGCTCTTGTTGGTTCAGAGTGATACAGCGCGCGGGTAAACACCGGCTTTCGCAGACGTGTCGGGAACCTTAAGGCTTATGGTTAACGGGTTCCTGGGGAGGTCTTCATGTTTGTCGGACACTATGCGGCGGCTCTGGCCGCGCGGGCGGCCGAGCCGCGCGCGCCGTTCTGGACCTATGTGCTGGGCTGCGAGGCGCTGGATATCGTGTGGGGCGGCCTGGTGGCGACGGGGGTCGAGAAGGCCAGCGTCGATCCTCACCTGGCGGGCAGCGCCCTCGTGCTCAGCCACATGCCCTTCAGCCACGCCCTGCCGGCGGCGCTGCTGTGGTCGGTGGCGATCGGCGCGGGACTGATGACCCTGCTGAAATTGCCCGGGCGCGCGGGTCTGTTCATCGGCCTGACGGTCTTCTCGCACTGGATTCTCGACTTCCTGGTCCACCGGCCGGACCTGCCGCTGCTGTGGACGGGGCCGAAGGTCGGGCTGGGCCTGTGGAACCACGCGGTGCTGGAAGAGGCGCTCGAGATGGGCCTGCTGGCCATCGCCGGCGCGGCCTGGGCCTGGCGGCGCGGCCGGGAAGGGCGCTCCTGGTGGGGCGCGCCGGCCTTCCTGGGCTTTCTGCTGCTGTTGCAGATTGTTCCGCTGCTGTCGCCGCTGGGCGGAGATCCGCTGTCGCTGGGCGGCAGCGCGCTCAGCGCCTATCTCGTGGCCTGCGTCATCGCCTGGATGGTCGAGCCGCGCGGGGTCGCGGCGACCTAAACGATTGCAACCGACCGGGGGCGAGCCCTATTTCCTCGGGCATGAACGCGCCCTTCAAGCCCGACGCCCCGCCCGAATGGAACCTGGCCGATCTCTATGACGGTCGGAACGATCCGCGCATCGAGGCCGACCTCGCCGCCGCCAAGGCCGCCAATGACGAGCTGGCCTCGCTGGAGGGGCTGTTCCTCGAGGCTCGCCAGGAGCCGGACCGTCTGGGCGTGCTGCTGGATCGCGGGATCCGCCTTTACGAGCAGGCCACCAACGGCCTGTGGAGCGTCGGCGCCTACGCGACCCTGGCCGCGTCGGTCGCGCGCGACGATCCGGCCTGGGCCAAGTTCGAGGCCGATCTTCGGGCGCGCTCGTCCCAGATCGCCGCCGAGAGCCTGTTCTTCACGCTGGAACTGAACCAGCTGGAAGACGGCGAGATCGCCAAGGCGCTGGAGGTTCATCCCGAGGCGGCCCGCTGGACGCCGTGGCTGCGCCGCGTGCGCCTGTCGCGGCCGCACGAGCTGTCGCCGGAGCTGGAGCGCTTCATCGTCGACAAGGCGCCGGCCGTCGCCAACTGGGTGCGTCTCTATGACGAGACCCTGGCCAAGCTCACGGCTCCTGTTGGAGATGAGAGCCTGACCCTGGCCGAGGCGCTGAACCGCCTGTCCGATCCCAGCGGCGAGCGCCGCGAGGCCGCCGCCCGGGGTTTGGCCAAGGCCCTGGAGGAACGCGCGTCCACCCAGGCGCTGGCGCTCAACACCCTGGCCTTCGAAAAGCAGGTCGAGGATCGCTGGCGCCGCTACGACCATCCGGCCCAGTCGCGCCACCTGGCCAACGAGGTCGACGCCGACGCGGTCGACGCTCTGGAGCAGGCGGTGGTCGAGGCCTATCCGCGCCTGTCGCATCGCTACTACGCCCTGAAGGCCAAGGTGATGGGGCGCGAGCGGCTGGACTACTGGGACCGCAACGCGCCGCTGACCGCCGCCGCCCCGCGCGCCTATGCCTGGGACGAGGCCAAGGGCATGGTGCTGGAGAGCTTCCAGGACCTCGCGCCCAGGTTCGCCGACGCCGCCCGGGTGTTCTTCGACAAGCCGTGGATCGACGCGCGACCGCGTCCGGGCAAGCAATCGGGGGCCTTCGCCCACCCGGTGACGGCCGATCGCCACCCGTTCGTGTTCATGAATTACATGGGCGAGCGGCGCGATGTGCTGACCCTGGCCCACGAGCTGGGCCACGCCGTGCACCAGACCCTGTGCCAGCCGCTGGGCACGCTGCTGGCCGACACGCCCCTGACCCTGGCCGAGACGGCGTCGATCTTCGGCGAGGGCCTGGTGTTCGACCGCCTGCTGGCCGAGGCCTCGCCGGAGGACCGCAAGGGCCTCCTGGCCGGCAAGATCGAGGACGGCCTCAACACCGTGGTCCGCCAGATCGCTTTCCACCGCTTCGAGCGCCGCTTCCACGAGGCCCGGGCGGACGGCGAGCTGTCGCCCGACCAGATCGGCCAGTTGTGGCTGGACGTCATGGGCGAGAGCCTGGGTCCGGCCGTCACGCTGAACGAGGGCTACGAGCACTATTGGGCCTATGTCAGCCATTTCTGCCACGCGCCGTTCTATGTCTACGCCTACGCGTTCGGCGACCTCCTGGTGCGCGGCTTGATGGAGAAGCGCCGCGAGGACCCGGCCAAGTTCGCGCCACTCTATGAGCAGCTGCTGGCGGCCGGCGGGACCAAGACCTATGTCGAGGCTCTGGCGCCGTTCGGGCTGAACCCGCGCGAAAAGGCCTTCTGGGCCGCCGGCTGCGCCCAGCTGGAGCGGCTTGTGGATGAGTTCGAAGCCTTGGTGAGCTGATGGCCGATGACGCCCGCGACCCCGAACGCGATCGCCTTTCAGGCCGCCTCTCCCGCTTCGCCAAGGTGGGCGCGGGGCTGTCCGGCGCGGCCGTGTCCTACGGCGCCAACCGCATCTTGGGCGGCGAGGACGCCGACGCGCGCAACGCCAAGGCCCTGAAGGCGGCGCTGGGCGGGCTGAAGGGGCCGCTGATGAAGGCGGCCCAGATGTTCGCCACGGTGCCGGACCTGCTGCCGCCCGAGTTCGCCAAGGAGCTGGCCGAGTTGCAGACCAACGCGCCGGCCATGGGCTGGCCGTTCGTGCGTCGGCGGATGGCGGCCGAGCTGGGACCGGACTGGCAGGGTCGGTTCAAGAGCTTCGAGCACGAGGCCGCCGCGGCCGCCTCGCTGGGCCAGGTGCATCGGGCGGTCGCCCATGACGGCCGGGCCCTGGCCGTGAAGCTGCAATATCCGGACATGCAGAGCGCGGTCGAAAGCGACCTCTCCCAGCTGCGCGCCCTGATCGGCCTCTTCAAGCGCATGGACGGCTCGATCGACCCGTCGGAGATGATCGTCGAGATCGGCGACCGCCTGCGCGAGGAGTTGGACTACGGCCGCGAGGCGGCGATGATGTCCGTGTACGGAAACTTCTTCGCGGGGCGCGAGGACATTCGCATGCCGACGCCCGTTCCGGAGCTGTCCACCGGGCGCCTGCTGTCGATGACCTGGCTGGACGGGCAGGGGCTGTTGACCTTCAAGGCCGCGCCGCAAGAGGTCCGCGACCGCATCGCCGCCCTGCTGTTCGAGGCCTGGTGGAGCCCGATGACCCACCTGGGCGTCATCCACGGCGACCCGCATCTGGGGAACTACAGCTTCGCGGGGGAGGGCGCCGCGCACCTCAACCTGCTCGACTTCGGCTGCATCCGGGTGTTCCCGCCGAAGTTCGTGGCCGGGGTCGTGCGGCTCTATCGCGCCCTGTCCAACGAGGATCGCGACGAGCAGGTCGAGGCCTATCGCACCTGGGGCTTCCAGGGGCTGACCCACGAGATGGTCGACACCCTGAACGTCTGGGCCCGGTTCATCTACGGCCCGCTGCTGGACGACCGCGCCCGCACCGTGGCCGACGACGTGCCGCCCGGCGAGTACGGACGCCGCGAGGCCTTCAAGGTGCGCCAGGCGCTGAAGGCGATCGGCGGGATCACCATCCCCCGCGAGTTCGTGTTCATGGACCGCGCGGCGATCGGCCTGGGCGCGGCCTTCCTGCACCTGGGCGCGCGGCACAATTGGAAGCGATTGTTCGAGGCCTCGCTGGAGGGCTTCTCGGAAGAGGCGGTGGCCGAGCGGCAGGCCAGGGCCTTGGCCGGGGCGGGCCTCTAGAAACCCGATCTTCCCGGCGAATGCCGGGATCCAGATCTCAAAGCGCTGAATCCGATGGGCGTAGCGCCGAGTTTCCAGAACCCACGTCAGCGCTCTTCCAGCTGGGCCCCGGCATTCGCCGGGCAAGTCGGTGTTTGGGTGGCCGCGTTCCTGTCCGGGATGGTCCGCCCCGCCCGCTACGGAAGGCTTTCGCTTTTTTCAAACGCTCGTTAGCTTGGCCCCATGTCCGACGACCTGACAGACGCCCAGACCGCCGCCATTCCAGAGGGCTTTTCCCAGCTCAACTGGTCGCGCGGCTTTGGCCGTCAGATCGGTCCGCTGTTCGAGAAGCGCGAGGGGCCGGGCGAGGCGCGCCTGGGCTTCCGGGTCGAGGAGCACCACACCAACGGCCTGGGCAACTGCCACGGCGGCATGTTGATGAGTTTCGCCGACATGGCCTGGGGCCGGATCATCTCGCTGCGGAAGTCCTACAGCTGGGTCACGGTCCGGCTGATGTGCGACTTCCTGTCGGGCGCCAAGCTGGGCGACTGGGTCGAGGGCGAGGGCGAACTGATCGGCGAGGAGGACATGCTCTTCACCGTGCGCGGGCGCATCTGGGCCGGCGATCGGACGCTGATCACCGGAACCGGCGTCTTCAAGGCGCTCTCGCCCCGCAAGCCGCGCCCGGGCGAACTGGCCTTCAAGGAAGAAGCTTAAGACATGGCTGACGATCAGGCGGCTCTCGCCGCGCCGCTGGCGCCGTTCGGCGGCCAGCTTCCCCCCGCGCCGGCCTGGTTCGAGGCCGCTGTCGCCCAGACGCCGGAGCGCTCGGCCCTGGCGGTCGAGGGGGCGAACATCGAACTCCTGACCTGGGGGCGGGTCGGCAAGCCGGGCCTGCTATTCCTGCACGGCAATGGCGCGCACGCCGACTGGTGGAGCTTCATCGCGCCCTTCTTCGCCAACGACTGGCGGGTGGCGGCCATCTCGTGGTCGGGCATGGGCGGCAGCGACTGGCGGTCGGCCTACAGCGCCGAACTATTCGCGACCGAGATCTTCGCGGCGGTCGAGGCCGCGGGCCTGGAGGCGGGCGGCGTCAAGCCGATGGTGGTCGGCCACTCGTTCGGCGGCTTTCCGACCCTCTATTGCGCCGCGCGCCATCCCGAGCGCCTGCGCGGCGCGATCATGGTCGACAGCAGCATCCAGCCGCCGGAGAAGCGCTGGAAAGGCCCGCCGCCGCGCTCGGGCCTGGGCAATCGGGTCTATCCGACGCTGGAGGAGGCCCTGGCGCGGTTCCGCCTGGCCCCGCCCCAACCCTGCGAGAACCTCTATATCGCCGACTTCATCGCCAGGCGCTCGCTGAAGGAAGTCGAGGGCGGCTGGACGTGGAAGTTCGATCCCGAGCTCTGGCACAATTTCCGGATGCCGGATCTGGGCTTGCTGTTGCCCGAGATCGCCTGCCCGGCCGCCCTGATGTGGGGCGAGCGGTCGAACCTGATGCACGCCGAAACCCTGGACTACATGGTCGAGCAGATGCCCGCGCACGTGCGCCGCCTGGCCATTCCCGACGCCGACCACCACGTGATGATCGACCAGCCCCTGGCCTTCGTCGCGGGGTTGAGAGGGCTTCTGGCGGGGTGGGCCTGAGCGTCTAGTCTTTCGGGGCGGGCGCCACGCTGGCGCGTCCTTGGCCGGTAATCGCGCCAGGCTTGGCGTATTGGCTTCCGGCTGGAATTCCAGGCTGGAGTTCGATCTCCAATTGACGCGCCTCGATGGTCCCGGCGAGGCCCCACGCATCGTCGATCACCATTCGGAAACCTGCATCGAGGCCGCGCGAGATGCTCAGGTCCATCACGGCATTCTGGCCGTTGAAGCCTGATAGCTCGATGTTCAGCAGATCGATCAGGTGGAAGGTCACGATGGTGTGCTTCGTGCAGACGAAGAAGCCTTGCGCATCAACCTCGGAGGTCATTTCGAAGCCGTGGATGCGCAGGGAGCAGCGCGGTTCGTCACGATCCAGGATCACGCTCAGCACTTCGGCGTCGTGAAAGCGGGGCGCGTATCCGAACCAGGCGACCAGTTCGGGGCCGCCAGGGACGTTTCGAAGGAGTTCCGGGGTCATGGAGCTTATACCGGCTGGAAGGCAGGGCCGACAGTCGCGTCCCGCGTGCTGGATGACAAGTTCCCGACCAACCGCTAAGCCGCTTCCACCGGCCGCCGCCGGGGAGATCGATCCTTCGTGAACGTACCGTCCGGCCCCGTTCTCGTTTACGCGCCCGATCGCGGGATCGGCGACCTGATGTGGCATCTGCCGACCATCCGGGCGATCGCGGCGACGACGCCGGAGGGGCGGGTGGTGCTGGTCGCGCGGCCGTCCAGCCGGGCGGCCGAGGTGCTGGCGGTCGAGCCCAGCGTGGCCCGCGTGCTGTACGCCCCGCACTACAAGGACAGGCTCAAGGGCGTTCGCGAGACGATCGACTTCTATCGGCTCTGCAAGGCCGAGAGGCCGCGCGCCGTCTGGATCCTGGAAAAGATCGACCGCCCCGCCATCGCCGCCGCCCTGGCCGGCGCGCCCGAGCGGCGCGGCTTTGGCCTGGGTCACGGCCAGGAGCGCTGGCTGAACCGGGGTCCGTTCCTGCCCAAGGCCATGCGGCCCGCTCACAGGATCGACAAGCTGGCGGCCTTCGAGGCGGCCCATGGCCTGGTCGTGACCAGCCGCGAACCGGCGCTGAAGCTGGATCCCGAGGCGCTGGCGACGGTCAAGGCCCGGTACGCCGACCGTCCCGGTCCCTGGCTCTGCCTGGGGATCGGGGCCAGCGAGCCCGCGCGCACCTGGCCGGCCGAGCGCTTCGCCGAGACGGCCAGGCGGCTCGCGGACCTGTTCGGCACGGTATTCTGGGTCGGCGGCCCGCATGAAGCCGACGCCGCCAAGGCCGCGATCAGCGATCTGCCGAACAATGTCGTGGCCTGCGACCTGCCGCTGGACCAGTCGGCGGCGCTGATCGCGCTGTCGGCGGGGTTCCTGGGCAACGACTCGGGCGCGCTGAACGTCGCCGCCGCCGTCGGCACGCCTTGCGTGGGCCTGATGGGCACCGCGCCGGTGCCGGCCTATTCGAAATGGCTGTCGCGGCTGGACGCCGGGGCGGGACGAATCGCCGACATCACGGTCGACCAGGCCGTCGCGGCGGTGCGCGCGCGCTTCGTCTCCGAGGCCTGGGCTCACACGCGCGCTTGAGCGTTCGGCTTCCGCGTTGTATCGGCGAACTCTGGAATTTCAGTTCTTTCGAGGAAGACACATGGCCGGCGACTATCACCGCGGTGAAATGGACATCCACGAGCAAGCCGCGACCTATGCCGCTTTCGGCAAGATGACCAAGTGGGGCTCGCTGGCGATCGCCACGCTGCTGCTGTTCATCACCCTGCTGTTCTGCACCCCCACCGGCTTCATCGGCAGCTTCATCGCCGCCGCGGTGCTGGTGGCCGTCGGCGTGATGGCCCTGAAGGAAAAGCCGGGCTCGGCGCACTGACACCGGTGGCCAACGGCATATTTTTGCCCTGACCTGCACGTCACGCCTCGACAAGAGGCAAGACTATCCCCTAGAGAGCCCGTCATGCTGCTGGGGTAACAGCGCTCTGGGGAGGGTATGCCGATGGCCGTCATCGCCGTCACGAAAGAAACCCGCGCGAACGAGACGCGGGTCGCGGCCACGCCTGAGACCGTCAAGAAGCTGGCCGCCGCCGGCTTCTCGGTCGTGGTCCAGGCCGGCGCCGGGACGGCCGCGTCCTATCCGGACGCCGACTACGAAGCGGCCGGCGCCAAGATCGCCAAGACCGCCGCCGAGGCCCTCAAGGACGCCGACGTCCTGTTCAAGGTCCGCGCGCCGGAAGCCGCCGAGATCGCGGCCCTGAAGAGCGGCGCGATCGTCGCCGCCGCGCTCAATCCCTATCAGGACAAGGAGACGCTGGACGCCCTTGCCAAGGCCGGCGCGACCGCGATCGCCATGGAGTTCATCCCGCGCATCACCCGCGCCCAGGTGATGGATATGCTCTCGTCCCAGGCCAACCTCGCCGGCTACCGCGCCGTGATCGAGGGCGCCGAGGCCTATGGCAAGGCCCTGCCGATGATGATGACCGCCGCCGGCACCGTCGCCGCGGCCAAGGTGTTCATCATGGGCGTGGGGGTCGCCGGCCTGCAGGCCATCGCCACCGCCCGCCGTCTGGGCGCGGTGGTCACCGCCACCGACGTGCGCCCCGCCACCAAGGAGCAGGTCGAGTCGCTGGGCGCCAAGTTCCTGGCCGTCGAGGACGAGGAGTTCAAGAACGCCCAGACCGCCGGCGGTTACGCCAAGGAGATGTCCAAGGAATACCAGGCCAAGCAGGCCGAGCTGGTCTCCAGCCACATCGCCAAGCAGGACATCGTCATCACCACGGCCCTGATCCCCGGTCGCCCGGCCCCGAAACTGGTCAGCGCCGCCCAGGTCGCCTCGATGCGTCCGGGCTCGATCCTGGTCGACCTGGCCATCGAGCAGGGCGGCAATGTCGAGGGGGCCAAGCTGAACGAGACGGTCGTCACCGCCAATGGGGTGAAGATCCTTGGCCACGCCAACCTGCCCGGCCGCATCGCCGCCGACGCCAGCGCGCTCTACGCCCGCAACCTGGTGGCGCTGTCGACCCTGTTCACGACGAAGGAGGGGGAGTTCGCGCCCAACTTCGAGGACGAGATCCTGCAGGCCGCCGTCGTCACGCGCGGCGGCGCGATCGTGCATCCGAATTTGAAGACCGCCTAACTCCAGCATCGAAAGGGAGGCTCCCATGGAAGCCGTCGACCCCACCGTGTTCCGTCTGGCGATCTTCGTGCTCGCCATCTTCGTCGGCTACTACGTCGTCTGGAGCGTGACGCCCGCGCTGCACACGCCGCTGATGGCCGTCACCAACGCCATCTCGTCGGTGATCATCGTGGGCGCCCTCCTGGCGGCGGCCGCCCACGGCGCCAATAGCGACCTGGCCGGCGGCGCGGTCGCCGGCTCGACCTGGATCTCCAAGGGCGCCGGCGCGATCGCCGCGGGCTTCGCGGCGGTCAACATCTTCGGCGGCTTCCTGGTCACCCAGCGGATGCTGGCGATGTACAAGAAGAAAGAGAAGAAGTGAGCGGGCGAGAGCAGGGGGAAATAGAACAATGAACGCCAATCTCGCCGCCATCCTGTACCTCGTCTCCGGGGTGCTCTTCATCCTCGCGCTGCGCGGGCTTTCCAGCCCCGAGACCAGCCGCAAGGGCAACACCTACGGCATGGTCGGCATGACCATCGCCGTGCTGACCACCCTGGCCACCTTGTGGGGCCAGGGGGCGCTAGACCCGGTGACCCTGGGCCTGATCATCGCCGGCGTCGCCGTCGGCGGCGGCGTGGGCGCGGTGATCGCCCGCAAGGTGCCGATGACCTCGATGCCGCAGCTGGTCGCCGCCTTCCACTCGCTGGTCGGCATGGCCGCCTGTCTGGTGGCCGTGGCCGCCATCTACACGCCCGGCGCCTATCACATCGCCCTGCCGGACGGCTCGGTGCAGCTGAAGAGCCTGATCGAGCTCTCCCTGGGTCTGGCGATCGGCGCGATCACCTTCACCGGCTCGGTCATCGCCTTCGCCAAGCTGAACGGCAACATGGGCGGCGCGCCGATCCTGCTGCCGGCCCGTCACCTGCTGAACATCCTGATCGCGGCCGCGATCGTAGCGCTGATCGTGGTGCTGGTGGTCAGCGGCGGCCACGCCATCTGGGCCTTCTGGGGAATCTTCGCCCTGAGCCTTCTGATCGGCGTCACCCTGATCATCCCGATCGGCGGCGCCGACATGCCGGTCGTGGTGTCGATGCTGAACAGCTATTCCGGCTGGGCGGCGGCGGCCCTGGGCTTCACGCTGGAGAACACCACCCTGATCATCACCGGCGCCCTGGTCGGCTCGTCGGGCGCGATCCTGTCCTACATCATGTGCAAGGGCATGAACCGCAGCTTCGTCTCTGTGATCCTGGGCGGCTTCGGCGCCGACGCGGCGGCCGCCGGCGCGGGCGGCAAGGTCGAGACGCGCCCGGTCAAGCAGGGCTCGGCCGACGACGCGGCCTTCATCATGAAGAACGCCAGCAAGGTCATCATCGTCCCGGGCTACGGCATGGCCGTCTCCCAGGCCCAGCACGCCCTGCGCGAAATGGCCGACAAGCTGAAGGAAGAGGGCGTCGAGGTGAAGTACGCCATCCACCCCGTCGCGGGCCGGATGCCGGGCCACATGAACGTGCTGCTGGCCGAGGCCAATGTCCCCTACGACGAGGTCTTCGAGCTGGAAGACATCAACAGCGAGTTCTCGACGGCCGACGTGGCCTTCGTGATCGGCGCCAATGACGTCACCAATCCGGCGGCCAAGACCGACCCCACCAGCGCCATCTTCGGGATGCCGATCCTGGACGTCGAGAAGGCCCGCACGGTGCTGTTCGTCAAGCGCGGGATGTCCTCGGGCTATGCCGGCGTGGAGAACGAGCTGTTCTTCAAGGACAACACGATGATGCTGTTCGCCGACGCCAAGAAGATGGTCGAGGGCATCGTGAAGGGGCTGTAGGGCTCGTTCTGGAGCGAAACGCCGAAGGCCCTGGCGGAAACGCCGGGGCCTTTTTCGTTCAGGCCGCCGCGCCCTTGGTGTGAAGTGCTCCGGCGGCCTCGAGTTTCATGCGGATGTTGCTAGGGTCGGCATCGTAGCCGTTTGGCCAGGTCGGGGCGCCTTCCTCCAGGACGACGCGGGCGAAGAAGGTTTCGTCGTGCAGGGGGAGCGCCATCTCGCCCCGGGACGTTTTGATGTCGCTGAAGTCGAATACGCCGAACGA
Organism: Caulobacter sp. SSI4214; assembly: GCF_012184455.1. Classification (NCBI taxonomy): domain Bacteria; kingdom Pseudomonadati; phylum Pseudomonadota; class Alphaproteobacteria; order Caulobacterales; family Caulobacteraceae; genus Caulobacter; species Caulobacter sp. SSI4214. The sequence continues at coordinate 23,785 of NZ_SZWJ01000025.1, forward strand.
ACCGTCCGAGAAGGCGATGTCGAGCTTGTAGCCCGGAACGGCCTTAACGCGCACAGCCTTGACGAGCTTGATGGTCACGGTTGGTCCAGTCCCTGGATCCGGAACGTCGGACGGTCATTGTACGCCCGATCCCAATTGTCCGCCAATTCAACTTGATGGGCCCGAATCCAGCGAACCACCTGGATTTTTTGAGGGCGAGGTAGCTGCCCCTCTAGGACCTCACAGGTTCGAATGTCGAACATGGCCTCATATTCTTGATACTCGGCATGCAGATGAGGCGGGTTGTGATCGCTGAAATAGATCCGGATGACGATGCCGAAGAAGGTCGAAATAATCGGCACGCGATGTCTCGTCGTTGAAATCAACCTATAAGAGATTTATAGCGCCGACGCAATCCCAAATAAACAGAGGCCCCAGGGATCGCCTGGGGCCTCTGTCGCGGGGTGCGGGGAGGTGGAGAGTCTTCGCGATCACTTGGCGGCGAACTCGGAGGCTTGGCTGCGGGCGGCCGCGGCGAGCGCCTGTTGTTGGGCGGCCGGCAGTTGACGATCGATTTCGCGACGGACGGAGGCGCGGCAGTCGAACATCGTCGTGGCCAGGTTGCCGGTGTCCAGCTTCTGTTGGCACAGCTGTTGGCCGGCGGCTTCGACGCGGGCCTTGAAGATCTTGGCTTGGGTCGGGTTGGCCAGGTTCAGGTCGCCGAAGGCGACGCGGGCGACCGGTTCGCGGGGGGCGGCGCTGGCGGCTTGGGTCAGGCCAAGGGCCGGGACGGCGGCCAGGGTCAGGCTGGCGACGGTGGCGATACGGGTGACGAACTTGCGCATTTTGAAGTATCCCTCTGGTTGGGCGCTGTTCCGTGCGCCGATGAATACTGTGTATTCCCAAGCATTGGCGAAGTCCCGTTACACCTCATTCATGACGTGTAATTAAGAGAATGACGTCCATTTAATATATGAACGTTCCGTAATCTGTGACGAATACATGTCGGTCCGCGCGGATTGACGGCGTGGTGAACGAATGGTTAAGCCGCGCCCCGCTTTCGCCCCATAGCGGGGAGATAGACCGCCCTCGATTCATCATCCCGAAAGCTGGGCCGTGAGAGGAGCTCGTCCGAGCGCGCGGTTCTCTCGCCTGGCCTAACGACGAAGAGGTAGCGGTTTGCCCCCCAAGAGCCTGGCGCTTCAGTCCACGTCCCTGCGCGTCGCCTTCATCACGGCCCTCGGCGTTGCGGCCATGGCCGGCGCCTTGAACGGGGCCTTGATGCTGGGCCAGTGGGTCGCCCAGATGGAGATGCGCCCGACGCTCGCGCCCGCCCCGGCGCCCGTCGAGGAGGCCGAGGCGACGCCGCCCCCACCGCCGGCCTTCCGCTTCGACGCGCCCTTGCCGGGGCGCGTGATCAACTCGCCGTTCGGTCTGCGCCAACTGCCCTGGGAAGAGAACGGCCGTCTGCACGAGGGCGTCGACATCGCCGCCCCCAGCGGCGCGGCCGTCAAGGCGGCCGCCGACGGCGTGGTGATCCGCACGGGGATCAGTTCCTCTTACGGCCGCTTCGTCGAGGTCGTGCACAAGGGCGGCCTGACCAGCCTGTACGCCCACCTGTCGGCCCAGGCCAAGGGCGTCCGTCGCGGCGCCTATCTGCATCGCGGCGACGTGCTGGCCTATGTCGGCAACACCGGCCACTCCACCGGACCGCACCTGCATTTCGAGATCCGTCAGGGCAAGAAGCCGCTGAACCCCAGCTTCTTCCTGGGACAGAGCTTCGCCAAGGCCGACGACCTGCCGCTCAAGGCCGCCGCCAAGGTCTCGCGCAAGGTGCGCCGGGCCACCGTGTCGACCTGGCCCCAGGGCGTCGGCGCCAAGCCTGGGGCGATCAAGGTCGCGCATCCAAGGAACGGCCGTGTCCGCGCGCGGATCGCCGTGCAGGCCGGCTAGAGCCTTTAGCCTGAAATCGGAATCGATTTCAGGCGTTAAAAAGGCTCTAAATCAGATGTTTAGAGCGTGAGATAAGCTGAAACCGGTTCCCACTTTCAGCCTCACGCTCTAGAGCATTTTCCGATAGGTGTGAAACGGTTATCGGTCGAAAAATGCTCTGAACTTTTGATTTAGAGCCCTTTTATCCGATCAGATTGGATCAATCGGATCGGAAGGGCTCTAAAGCTCCGACGACGGCGCGACCTTGCTCGACGCGTCACAAACCGCCACTACATTGACGGCATGATCCAGTTCCTCGGTCGCGGCGCCGCCGGCTTCGCGCTTCTCGTCGTCTCCTACATCGCCGTCGGCGGGCTGATGAGCGCCGCGGGGGCGCCCAAGCCTCGGGGGCGGATGGTCGAGATCGAGCCGGGACGTTCGCTGCGACTGGTCTGCGAAGGGCCCAAGAGCGATCGCCCCGTGGTCTGGCTGGAGGCGGGGGCGTTCGGCTTCGCCGCCGACTGGGGCGCGACCCAGGAAGCCCTGACCGGCGCCGGCTGGCGGTCCTGCGCCTATGATCGGGCCGGCATGGGCTATTCCCCGCCCGGCCCCAGCCCTCGCGACGGCCTGGCCATCGTCTCCGACTTCGAGAAGCTGATCGCCGCCTCGGACGAGCCGGGCCCCTACATCCTGGTCGGCCACTCGATGGCCGGCCTGCGGCTGCGCGAGTTCGCCGGGCGTAATCCCGACAAGGTCGCGGGCCTGGTCCTGGTCGACGCCGCGACGCCGGAAGCCGCCCAGGATCCCCGGATCCGCAATTTCATCGAGGTCTTCGCCAGCGTCTCGAAATGGGCCGCGCGCGGGGCCGCCCTGGGGCTTTACAAGCCGCTGATCCACACGCGCTTGGGCGACAAGATCGACCTGCCGCCGGCCGCCAAGGCCGAGAAGGGCTGGGCCTTCGCCAATGCGCGTCACAACCGCACGGCGGCCGACGAGGTGGCGCTGTGGCCCCAGGCCTCGGCCCAGGCCGGCGCCCAGCCGCCCTACGATCCCAAGTGGCCGGTGGCCGTGGTCACCGCCGGCCCGGTGAAGGGGCGGGAGGCGTTCAAGGCGCTGCAATCGGCCCCCGCCCAGGCGTCCCAGCACGGCCTGGTCGATCACGTCGAGGCCGCCACCCACACCCTGCTGATCGGCCGCCGCTTCGCCGACCATATCGTGCGCGCGGTCGCCTTCGTGGCCGACGCGGCCAAGGGCTGAACCCCGGAAACGACGAAAGCCGCGCGGATCGCCGCGCGGCTTTCGAAATCTTCAGCGAAGAAAGACGCCTGGTCTTACCGGCTGGCCTTCTTCGGCATCGGCAGCAGGCCTTCGCGCTGAGCGCGCTTGCGGGCCAGCTTGCGAGCGCGACGGACGGCTTCGGCCTTCTGGCGAGCGCGCTTTTCCGACGGCTTTTCGTAGTGCACGTGCCGCTTCATTTCGCGGAACGAGCCTTCGCGTTGCATCTTCTTCTTCAGGGCCTTCAGGGCCTGATCGACGTTGTTGTCGCGGACGAAAATCTGGACCAGGGGTATCTCTCCATTCGACAGCCCGACCAATTTCCCAAGTCCCTCTTGAGGGGCCGGGCGGGCGAACAAAACCAGCAGCCCGGAAGGGGTGCTTCCAGGCGATGAGGCGGGGCTGATAGCAGAGCGGACGGCGTCTGTCCATGCGCGACGCGGCCTAAACACCGGTGTAGACTCGGATTCATGAGCCAGACCGTCGACCCCTCCCTCCAAGTTTCCGGTCCGCCCGCCGCCTCGTGGGCCGACTCGGCCGAGCAGCGCGTGCTGGACGAGGCCCTGCGCCTGGCGCCGCGAACCGGCTGGAACACGGCCCTGGTCGCCCGCGCCCTGGCGGCGGCCGGCCTTTCAGAGGCCGAAGGCCAGCTGCTGCTGCCCGAGGGGCCGCGCGACCTGGCCGCCCTTTTGTCGCGGCGCCATAACGCGGCGGCTCTGGAACGTCTCGCGGCCCTGGACGTCGCGGCCCTGAAGATTCGCCAACGGATCCGGGAAGGCGTCGTCGCCCGACTCGACGCGGCCGCCCAGAACGCCGACGTGCTGCGCCCTCTGGCCGTCTTCCTGGCCTTCCCGACCAACCTGGCCCTGGCCGTCCGCCTGACCTGGGACTCGGCCGACGCGCTCTGGCGCTGGGCCGGCGACACCGCCACCGACGAGAATCACTATTCGAAGCGGGCCATCCTGTCGGGGATCCTCGTGTCGACCCTGGCCGTCGACCTGGCCTCGGGCCGCGCCTCGGCGCTGTCGCACCTGGACGCCCGCATCGACAACGTCATGGCCTTCGAGAAGTGGAAGGCGGGCCTGAAGCCGATGGACCTAGCCACCGAGGTGGTCTCGGCCCTGGCTCGGATGCGGTACGGGAAGGCGTAAAGCTCCCTCTCTCTCGAAGAGATGGGCTGCTCTGAAACCTACCCCCCAAACGCCGCCGTCAGGCGGTCGAAGTGGGCTTGCACCGGGCGGGGGGCTTCCTCGTGCGGGGCCTCGACATACATGCGGCGGTCCAGGTGGCGGACGCGTTCGTAGAGGCGCTCGGAGCGGGTCAAGAGGTTGGTCAGGCCGAAGGGCAGTTCCTCCACGGCCGGCGTCTCGGCGGCGGCTTCCTCGCCCAGGCGGTAGCTTTCGGCGCAGGCGGCTTCCGGCGGCATCTCGCCTTCGCGGACGGCGCGCTGGACCAGCAGCCACGAGGCCACCTGCATCAGGCGAGTGGTCAGGCGCATGCTCTCGGCGGCGTAGCCCAGGGCGGCGTTGCGGGACAGGATCTTGCTGTCATGGCGACCGGCCCCGTCGAGATAGGCGGCGGTCTCCTCGACCAGCTGCATGCCTTCCTCGAACGTGCGGTCGAACAGTTCCGATCGCGCGAAGTCCTGGATCACTCCAGCGCGCCAAGGCGTGTCCGCGAACGCGTTCACTTCGGTCATAGCTACTCAATGCCCCTCGAAAGGCCGCGAGGACGCCTCGCTCGGCGACGTAACTGCAACGCCCGTGCCAGAACCCACCGTCCCGTTGCGACCCACCCCTTCGAACCGACCATACTCAAGGCGGCTAAAGCGGATTGCGCTTAAGACGCCAGTAACCTCACCGAAACCTTAAAAGAACCGTTAGTCCAGGCGGCCAAACAGCGCATTGGCCGCGTCTCGGCCGGCTTTTTTCTTGGCCAGCTGGGCCTTGGTGCGTTCGATTTCGGCCTGCAGGGTCAGGATCCGCTGCTCCAATTCCGAGACGCCGTAGACCTCCAGGTCCTCGTGGGTCGTCTCGCCTAGGGCGCGTCCGCTGAAGGCGCGGGGTTCCGCAGGCTCCTCGAACATCGGCTTTTCTCCTTTTCCGTCGGATATCTGACGCCTACCTAGGCTCCAAGGCAAGCATCACGAGGAAAGCCGGCCATGAGCCAGACGATGACGGCCATCGAGATCGAGGGCGGCAAGGGACCCGCCGAGGCGCTGAGGGCGGTCGAGGTCCAACGGCCCGAACCGGGGCCGGGCCAGGCGCTCATCAAGGTCGCCGCCGCCGGCGTCAACCGTCCGGATCTGCTGCAGCGTCTGGGCTTCTATCCCCCGCCGCCGGGCGCGCCGACGACCCTGGGCCTGGAGGTGGCGGGCGAGGTCGTGGCCCTCGGCGAGGGCGCGGGACGCTGGCGGGTCGGCGACAAGGTCTGCGCCCTGCTGGGCGGGGGCGGCTATGCCGAATACGCCGTCGTCGACGCCCGCCACGCCCTGCCGATCCCGGGCGCGCTGGACCTGGTTCACGCCGCGGCCCTGCCCGAAACGGTGTTCACCGTCTTCGCCAATGTGTTCGAGCATGGCGCCCTCAAGGCCGGCGAGACCCTGGTGGTCCATGGTGGAACGTCCGGAATCGGAACAACGGCGATCGCCATGGCCAAGGCGGCCGGCGCCAAGGTCATCGCCACCGGGCGCGGTCCCGACAAGAAGGCCAAGGCGCTCGCGCTGGGCGCCGACATCGCCATCGACGCCAAGGCCGAGGACTTCGCCGAGGTCGTCAAGGCGGCCGGCGGCGCCGACGTGGTGCTGGACATGGTCGGGGCCAGCTATTTCGACCAGAACCTCGACGCCCTGAAGACGGGCGGCCGCATCGTCTACATCGCCAGCCTGGGCGGCGCGACGCTGGAGGTCCCGGTGATGAAGATCATGCAGAAGCGGGCGGTGATCACCGGCTCGACCCTGCGGCCCCGCTCGGCCGATGAAAAGGCCCGACTGGCCGCCGAGGTCGAGCGCGTGGTCTGGCCGTGGATCGCGGCGGGCAAGGTTCGCCCCCTGATCGACGCCACCTTCCCGCTGGTCGACGCGGCCAAGGCCCACGCGCACCTCGAGGCCGGGGAGCACGTGGGCAAGGTGGTGCTGGCGGTTTAGAGCCCCTTCATCCGAAGCTAAAGGGCGTCAAGGCCTCAGAGGGCGGCGATCGCCGCCCACACCGCCGGCTTGACGGTGTCGGTCGCCGTATAGAAGTGCAGCTCCGACACGTGGTTGGCGGCGGCCGCGGCGGCGTAGGCGTTGATCTCGGCCGGCTTGGCGAAGGCGATCTCGCCCGCCATGGGCTTGATCCGTTCCAACTTTCCGCCGGCCGCCTTCCAGAACTTGAGGGCCTGGGCGTAGTTGTCGGCCGGGTCGCCGTGGCCGACCACGCCGACTTCGACCCGCCAATAGGCCTGTGGCAGCAGTACGGTGGCGTGCTGGAAGAACTCGGCCCAGGGCAGGTTCTTGTGCTGAGCCTTGCCCCGATAGTGCGAGGTGACGCCATAAGGCTTGCCGGCGGCCGCGTTGGCGATGGTCTGGCTGAACTTCGCCGCCAGCGGCCCCAGGCCCGGGAGATCCCAGTCGTAGGGCTTGCCCTTCTCGCCTTCGGGATCGACGTAGTAGCCGTCCAGCCCCTTGCCGAAGAGCGCCACGGCCTTGGCCGCCTCTTTCATGGCCGCGTCTTCCTTGGCCGATGGCCAGCGCCAGCCATAGACCTTGATGTTCTTGGCGTGGAACGCGGTGATCGCCGCGTCTAGGTCGTTGTCGGTGCGGATGGCGACACCCGTCACCTTGGCGGCGGACGCCTCGGCCACGAAGTCGCTCAGCTTGTCGTAGTTCACGACCCAGAGAATCTTGTCGAAAGCCATCGAAACCCCCTTTCTGGTGGAATGCTCAGCTTATAACAACTCATAGGAGTATTCCATGGAAACACTCGGGGCCTTGGCGCCGTCGTCGGGTGGCGGACGGGATCCGACGGCTTCGGCGACCGCGGCGACGCGGCCGAGCGCGCCGCGCCGCCAGACGCGGAAATCTGAAGTCACTGACGGCTCAATGGAATTGGCGGGAATCCCGCGCTTCCCCGTTCCCTTTTTTCGAGAACCGCATTATAGCGATGACAATACCCCGCCCGGCCGAAAGGCCGGGCGCCGTCATTTCTGGAGGACCGCATGTCCGACATCCTGATGCCCAAGGCGACCGCCGTCTGGTTGGTGGACAACACCTCGCTCAGCTTCGAGCAGATCGCCGACTTCTGCGGCCTGCACCCGCTGGAAGTGCGCGGCATCGCCGATGGCGAGGTGGCGCGCGACATCCGGGGCGCCGATCCGATCGGCAACGGCCAGCTGACCCGCGAGGAGCTGGACCGCGCCCAGGCCAATCCCGACTATCGGATGAAGGCCCAGGTCAGCCGCCACGCCGAGCTCTTGAAGCCGGCCAAGAAGGCTCCGCGCTACACGCCCGTGTCGCGCCGTCAGGACCGTCCGGACGCCATCGCCTGGTTCCTGCGCCACCACCCCGAAGTGACCGACGCTCAGATCTCCAAGATCCTGGGCACGACCAAGGCCACGATCGAGCAGGTTCGCGCCCGCACGCACTGGAACGCGGCCAACATCAAGCCGGTCGATCCCGTGACCCTGGGCCTCGTCGGCCAGCTGGAGCTGGACGCCCTGGTCAAGAAGGCCGCCGAGAAGAAGGCCAAGGACGACGCCAAGCGCGGCATCGTGCCGGAAGACCCGACCCTGCGTCCCGCCTCGGAAGCCGGCCAGTTCGAGCCGGAGGTCGAGGAAGAGGAAGATTTCCGCGCGCCGCGCGGCGACATCAAGGCCGAGGACGTGTTCGGCAAGTCGACCGGCTATGTCGACGAGGAAGACGAAGAGTAGGATAGTCCGATTTCCCCCGGCGAACGCCGGGGCCCAGCCCGAGAGGTTTGGGTTGATCGGATGAACTCAGAGCTTCTGGGACCCGCCCAAACGCCCTTCCACCTGGGCCCCGGCATTCGCCGGGGAGAACGGTGTGGGGGGTGAAATAACAAAGGCCCCGCTCCTTGCCGGAGCGGGGCCTCTCGTTTTTCGGCTGCTTAGCAGCTAGTGCATTCGCGATCGAAGGCCTTCGATCTCTTCCTTCAGCCTAAGCTTCTGACGCTTCAGCTCTCTGAGCAGCGTCGCGTCGTAACCGGGTCGATTGGTCTCCTCCTGGATCTTGCGATCGAGGTTCTCGTGACGGGACCCAAGCTCGCGGATACGGGATTCGATGGCCATGGCTCTCGGCTCCTTGCTGTTGGAGACAAAAGTGAACACCCGCTGCGCGACGCTGTCAGATCACATATGATTGCAACGGGCTCCGCTTGACGCGGGCGCTTTTGCTCCCATGACGGACGAACATTCACCATGACCGACGTTTCGAAAACCGTTGATCGCCCAAGGGAACCGGCGCGGTTGACGGTCGGGATCACGGGCGCCTCGGGCGTGGTCTATGGCCTGCGGACGCTGGATGCGCTGCGCGAACTGGGCGTCGAGAGTCACCTCGTCCTGTCCAAATCGGCGGCGTTGACGCTCGCCCAGGAAGCAGATCTGACGGTCGCCGAGGTCAACGCCAAGGCCGACGTGGTCCACCGCGCCGCCGACGTGGGCGCCTCGATCGCCTCGGGTTCGTTCCGCACGCTCGGCATGATCGTCGCGCCGTGCTCGGTGCGGACGATGAGCGAAATCGCCACCGGCGTGACGTCCTCGCTGCTGACCCGCGCCGCCGACGTCACCCTGAAGGAACGGCGGACCCTGGTGTTGATGGTGCGCGAGACGCCGCTGCATCTGGGCCACCTGCGGACCCTGACCAAGCTGGCCGAGATGGGGGCGGTGATCGCGCCGCCGCTGCCGGCCTTCTACGCCAAGCCGGCCTCGATCGCCGAGATGGTCGACCAGTCGGTGGGCCGGGCGCTGGATCTGTTCGACCTTTCCTGGCGGCCGGTGAAGCGCTGGGGCGAGGACCTGCCGACCCTGGCCGGCAAGGGCGATACTGGGGGCGAGGGTTAACGCCGATGCGGTTCTGGGACTGGGCCGTGGCGGCCTATGCGCGTCAACCTGTCGCGGCGGCGTGCCTGAACCTGCAGGACGGCCACGGCCAGAATGTGCCCTGGCTTCTCTGGGCCGCCTGGATGGCGGGGGAGGGGCGCTCCGCGCCGCTGAGCGAGGCCGCCCGGCTGATGCGCCAGTGGGACGCCGAGATCGGCGCGCCCCTGCGCGGCGTGCGCCGGGCGCTGAAGCCCCCGCGTCCCCCGATCGAAGACACGGCCAAGGACGCCTTTCGCGAGACGGTGAAGGCCGTCGAACTCCACGGCGAACGCGTGCTGATGGAGGGGCTGGAGGCGCTGAGCGGTCCGCCGGGCGCGCCCCTGCCGATCCTGGACGGCCTGATCGCCGCCGCCGAGGCCTCGGGCGACCCGCCCCGCCGCGCCGCCCTGGAGCGGCTGGCGACCGCCCTCGAGACCGCTGACGCCTGACCGCCTTTACCGGTCGTCAGCCTTTCCTATCTATCCTGCGAGACGGGGCCCACCTGAGATGACGTCCATGAACGACGATGATCCGTCGGAAGACACCGACATCGCGATCGAACGTCGCCTCGCCGACCTGCGCGAGGAGCACAAGGATCTGGACGACGCCATCCAGGCCCTGGAAGAACGCTACCAGCCCGACATGCTGCAGATCGCCCGCCTGAAGCGGAAGAAGCTGGCGTTGAAGGACGAGATCATCCGGCTGGAGGATCTCCTGACGCCGGACATTATAGCCTAGCGATACTGCAGCCTGGTCACGCCGCCGCGCGGCGGGCCTCCATCGCGCGGACGGTCCGCAGCAGGCCGCCGGGCGTGATCGGCTTTTCCAGACGCGCGTCGGCGTGCTGGTCGGTCTTCAGGAGACGCGCGTTGACGCCCGAGGCCATCAGGGTCAGGGCCTGGGGCCGACGCGCGCGGACGGCGGTGACGAGGTCGCCGCCGTTCATGCGCGGCATGACGTGATCGGTGATGACCAGATCCGGCGCGAAGGCGTCCAGGGCCTCGAAGGCCTCCTGACCATCCCGGCACAGCAGAACCTCGAAACCGGCCTCGGTCAGGGTGATCTCGTAGATCATCGAGAGGACCGGATCATCCTCGGCGACCAGAATACGCTGCATTCGTCCCGCGCCCAGCTGTCTTCACCGTTTCTAAAGACCTGTTAACGCGCGGCGAGGATGCGAGTCGCCGTGCGATAAGGTCGCATAACCGGCGGTTGATAAGCAAAAAGGGTAAACGAAAGGAAGAAGTTTCGTTCAGGCGGACTTGCGCTTCTTCAGGAACATGGCCGCATCGGCTTCGGTCAGGGCCACTTCCGGATCGGCGCCGGGCTCGATCTCGCGCACGCCCCAGGAGACGTGCAGCGGGGCCGACCATTCGCCGAACTGCACCGGCTGGTCGCGGATGGCGTCGGCCAGGCTCTGGGCCTTGCTGACGGCGGTTTCCTTGTCGGCCTGGGCCAGCAGCACGGCGAACTCGTCGCCGCCCATGCGGCCCACCAGGTCGCTCTCGCGGACATTGGCCTGCAGGCGCTTGGCCACGGCCCTCAGGGCCTCGTCGCCCGCGGCGTGGCCGAAGCGGTCGTTGACGCTCTTGAAGTTGTCGAGGTCGAAGAACACCACGCTGGCCGGCGAGCCGTAGCGCTGGGCGAACGAGGCCACGCGCTTCATCTCGCGCAGGAAAGCCCGGCGGTTCAGCACCGGCGCCAGCACGTCCATGTCGGCCAGGTTCTGGGCTTCGTTGAGGCGCAGCTTGAGCATCGCGACCTCGCCGCGCAGGTCCTCGATCTCGGTCATCAAGGTCTTGAGCGCCTCGACGACCTTGGGCGTCATGTCGGCTTCGGACAGGCCCAGGAAGGCGGCGCTGTCGGGCGCGGCGACTTCGCGAGCGACGACCTGCGCCCCCGCGCGCGCCAGGGCCCGCTTGCGGATGGCGGCGAAAGGTTCGGTCCGGGCGCCGGTAATCTTCATGGGCCTTGCGAGAATCGATATTGCACAGCTGCCTTATGGTTAACGGGAACCGTGTTCGACGCAATCGGTCGCGCCCATAAGCCGCAGGCGCATAAGGCCGCGGCGCGACTTATGGGCGACTTTTGACGTTTTGGGCTTGCGCGAAGGGGGCGGACGCGCATACGGGGCGGCTTTCATTCGCCGTCCGGGGTCTGTCGAAAGGGGCGGGCCCCGGTTCGAAAAGCCAGGCGCGGCTTTCGCCTCACGCGCCCAAGGGACGACGCCGATGACCGCCGCCACCCCGCCTGTCGCCATCATCATGGGCAGCCGCTCGGACTGGCCGACCCTGAAGGGCGCCGCCGATGCGCTGGACGGCCTGGGCGTGGCCTGGGAGGCCAAGGTGGTTTCGGCCCATCGCACGCCCCAGCGCCTGTTCGACTTCGCCACCGGCGCGGAAAAGGCCGGCTACAAGGTGATCATCGCCGGGGCCGGCGGCGCGGCGCACCTGCCGGGCATGGCCGCCGCGATGACCAACCTGCCGGTGCTGGGCGTTCCGGTGCAATCCAAGGCGCTGAGCGGGCTGGATTCCCTGCTGTCGATCGTGCAGATGCCGGGCGGCGTCCCGGTGGCGACCCTGGCGATCGGCGAGGCCGGGGCCAAGAACGCCGGCCTGCTGGCCGCCCAGATCCTGGCCCTGTCGGACGCGGCGCTGGCCCAGCGCCTGGCCGCGTTCCGCGCCGCCCAGACCGACAGCGTCGCCGAGAGCGTCGAGGACTAACAGACGATGCCTTCCTTCCCCCTCGTTCCCGGTTCGACCATCGGCATCCTCGGCGGGGGACAACTGGGACGGATGCTGGCCCTGGCCGCCGCGCGTCTGGGCTTCGACGTCGTTATCCAGGACCCGGAGGAGAACGCGCCGGCCGGCCGCGTCGCCGCCCGCCAGATCGTGGCGGCCTATGACGATCGCTGGGCGCTGAAGCGTCTGGCCGAGGCCTGCGACGTCGTCACCTACGAGTTCGAGAACGTCCCGGCCGACACCGTGTCGGAGCTGACCACCCTGGGCGCGGTGGTCTCGCCCGGCGCCAAGGCCCTGGCGGCCGCCCAGGACCGCGTGGCCGAGAAGACCTTCCTGGCCGAGATCGGCGTGCCGACCGTGGCCTTCGCCCCGGTCCACGACAGCGAGAGCCTGGCGGAGGCCGTGGCCCGGATCGGCGCGCCGTCGCTGCTGAAGACGCGCCGCGAAGGCTATGACGGCAAGGGCCAGGCCTGGATCCAGAAGGCGACCGACGCCGAGGCCGCCTTCGACCGGATCGGCCGTCAGGCGGCGATCCTCGAGGCGCCCGCCGACTTCGGCCGCGAGCTGTCGGTGATCGCCGCGCGCGGCCGCGATGGCGAGATCGCCTGCTATCCGGTCAGCGAGAACCACCACGAGGGCGGCGTCCTGCGCCGCACCGTCGCGCCGGCCAAGATCACCCCCGCCACCCGCGACCAGGCCGAGGCCATCGCCGCCAAGATCCTGACCGCGCTGGACTATGTGGGCGTCATCGGCGTGGAGCTGTTCGAGCTGGCGGGCGGCAAGCTGCTGGTCAACGAGTTCGCGCCCCGCGTCCACAACACCGGCCACTGGACCCAGGACGGCTGCGAGGTCGACCAGTTCGAGCAGCATATCCGGGCCGTCGCCGGCTGGCCGCTGGGGCCGACCGCGCCGCACCACCATGTCGAGATGACCAACCTGCTGGGCGCGGACGTCGACGCCTGGAAGAAGCTGGCCGCCGAACCCGAGACCCGCGTCCATCTCTACGGCAAGGGCGAGGCCCGCCCCGGCCGCAAGATGGGCCATGTGAACCGCCTGCGGCCGCTGCGGGACTGATCCAAGCCCAAACAAAGGGCCTCCCCCGCCTCGCGGGGGAGGATCCGCCGCCCTACTTTCCCAGATACTTGTCGAACCAGCCGACGATCCGGTTGCTGAGATCGGTCTTGTGCTCGGCCTTGCGGATGCCGTGGCCCTCGTCGGCGTAGATGACCAGCGAGGTCGGGACGCCCATGGCCTTCAGGCCGTGCCAGAACTCCAGCGACTGGGCCGGCGGGCATTCGACGTCGCGCTCGCCGACATAGATGAAGGTAGGTGTCTTGGCGGCCTTGATCGAGCGGATCGGCGACAGCTGGTCGTAGATCGCCGGGTCGTTGTAGGCGGTGTCGCCGAAGAACGGGACCATCCATTGGTCGATGCCGTTCTGGCCGTAATAGCTGATCCAGTTGGCGATGCCGGCGCCGGCCACGGCGGCCTTGAAGCGCTGGCTGTGGGTCACGGTCCACATCGTCATGTAGCCGCCGTAGCTGTGGCCATAGACGCCCAAGCGCTTGTCGTCGATCGGGGCGATCTTCTCGACCGCGTCGACGCCGGCCAGGATGTCGCGCAGGTCGCCGCCGCCGAAGTCGCGGCGGTTCGAGGCCTTGAACGCCTCGCCCTGGCCGAAGCTGCCGCGCGGATTGGGCTGGAAGACGTAGTAGCCGGCCTTCAGCAGGTCATAGACATAGCCGCTGGTCCCGAACCGGGCCGTCACCGCCGACGACGGGCCGCCGTGGACATTGACCACCATCGGATAGGTCTTGCCCGGCTCGACCTTTGTCGGGGCCAGCAGCCAGCCCTGGACGTCGAAGCCGTCGTTCTTCCAGGTGACGCTCTTGCCCGAATAGATCGCCGCGGCGGCGTCGTTGTCGTGCGTGACCGGCTTCATCGCGTCCGGCGCGCCCAGGCGCACCTGGGCGGCCTGGGTGAACGACTCGACGACCGCCGCGGCCGTCTTGCCGCTCGGATCGAAGGCCACGCGGCCGTCGCCGGCGGCGTAGGAAACCTCGCCCCGCGCCAGAACCGTGACCTTGGCGCCGCCGGCCGGATCGATGCGGGCGATGGCGCTGTCGCCGCCCAGCACGGCCGAGGCCATCGGGCCCTTGGCGGTCCAGGCCAGGCTGGTGAACGTGCCCTTGTAGCCCTGGGTGAGGTTGGTGGGGGTCCCGCCGGCCATCGGCACGGTCCAGACGTCGCCGCCGACCGCGCCGAAGTCGCTCATCAGCCCGCCGATGAAGGCCACGGTCTTGCCGTCGGGCGACACGCGCGGGGCGTTCAGCTGCATCTTGGGCGCGGCGATCACGCGGGCCTGGCCGTCCAGGCCGTAGGCGCGCAGGCTGGCGATCCACCAGTTGTTGTCGCCGTCGCCCTCGGCCGCCGTGGCCACGAAGCCCTTGGCGTCGGGCGTCCAGTCGTACTCGTAGACGAAGACATTGTCGGGCGAGACGAACTTCAGCGGGCCGCCGGCCACGGGGACCACGGCGATGCGCTGCTCATCGGTCACCTCGGCCGCGCCGATCTCGCCGATCTGGCGGGCGCCGGCCTGGGTGGCGCCGGTCTCCTTGCGCGCGCCGACGGTGGCCAACAGGGCGATCGACTGGCCGTCGGGCGCCCAGCGCGGCTTGCCGGCCACGCCCTTCAGGCTGGCGGCCTCGCGAACCTTGTCGCCCTCGACGACGTACAGCGTGGCGGTCCCGCCGCCCGAGCCGATGAAGGCCAGCGCCTGACCGTTCGCCGACCAGGCCGGGGCGGCGTAGCGGCAGGTCGCGCAGGGGTCGAAGGTTCCGACGATCTCGCCCTTGGCCGAGCGGACCACGACCTTGGCGTGATGCTCGCTGGCCGCGTCCCGCGTCTCCTGGCCCTCGACGGAGGCGAAGCGCTGGCCGCCCGGCGCCAGGGCCAGGCCCTCGTAGGTATGGATCGGCGCGGACGGCGCGGCTTGCAGCGCGGCGGCCGCCGCCAGGGAGAGCAGGAACGACATTCGATCAGCCTTCGAAAAACCGGTGCGCGATAAAGCGCGCGGCCGGCTTGGCGTGCAAGTGTGTCGGAAATATTTCGGCCGCCGGCGGAACGGCCGGCGCTCAGAGATCCTTGGAGAGGATCAGCTTCAGCACCAGCTTGTCGCTGGCCTGGGTCAGGCCCCAGCCGACCCCCGCTTCGATGTCCAGGTTCGCCGCCTTGTGGTCGACGACGGCGAAGACCTGGTGGGATTGCTGGGCGCGCGGCGAGAAGCGCCGGATCTCGCCGAAGTCGCTATAGGTCTCGCCCGCCACCGTCCAGGTCTTGGACAGGTCGTAGGCCACGCGGGTGGCGGGCGCGAAGGTCATGTGCGAGACGCCGCGATAGTCGGTGTCGAGGATCGGATTGGCGATCACCGTCCAAGGGCCATGTCGCGCGCCGATGATCGGGCGGATCTCGCCGCCGGTGCGTTTTTCGGCCCAGTGGCGGCTGTTGACGCTGAACTCGAAATTGACCCCGTAGAAGAGGTCGCGGCGGTCGGCGTCGGGCGCGGCGAACAGGGCGCGCAGCTTGAAGCCGTCCAGCCGCGCGCGGCCGTTGGACTGGAGCGTGTAGAGCGGCAGATAGAGCCCGGCCTCGAACCAGGGCGTCACGCCATAGGCGAACTCGGGCACGCCGTTCAGCGTGTGGTTCGGCGCGATCCCGCCCGGAAATCCGGGAGTCCGCGCGCCGCGCGGCGTGTAGTTGTCGTGCAGGGTCAGGTTCACCACGCCGGGCGCGGCCAGACCGCCGTCATAGACCTGGATCTCGTCCGTCTGGGCCAGGGCGGAAGAGGCGCTCAGCGTGGCCAGGGCCACGAAGGCCATCGACAGGCGCGGACCGATCGGGCGCGTTCGCGACATGGGGATCTCCTGGGCGGTCTCGGCGGTCTTCGCGGGCGCGTCGAAGCTTTAGCGTCAAGTTCCCCCGCGCCGCCAGGGGGCGATCCGATTTTGCTCCGGAACGCGATATCGTCAGTAGGGCAGTTGATCCACCGGCCTTCCCGGCTGGGCCGCCGGAGGATTGGCCTGTTGCGCATCGTCCAGCTCGGAAGCCGCGCGCGCGAACTCGGCCGACAGGGTCTCGTAGAATCCGTTGCGCGGGTCGGGGCTCATCTGGGGCGTCGGATCGGGCAACAGCCAGGGGAAGTCGCGCACGGCCAGGGCCTGGTGAGCGGTCATCATGAAGCGCCGCCAGATGCTGGCCGGAATATCGCCGCCGACCACCTTGTTCATCGGCTTTTCGTTGTCGTTGCCCACCCAGACGCCCGTGACATAGTCGGGCGTGAAGCCGATGAACCAGGCGTCGCGCCAGTTCTGGCTGGTGCCGGTCTTGCCCGCCGCGGGACGACCGAAGGCGGCGCGCTTGGCGGTGCCGTCCGACACCACCTTCTTCATCATCTTCACCATGATGCTGGCGTTGCCGATGTCGTAGACGCGGCGGTCGCTCTGCGGCGGTTGATGCTGGAAGATCGGCTGGCCGCCCTGGGTGGCGATCGACTCGATGACATAGGGCTCGATCCGCACGCCGCCCTGCTGGAACACCTGGAAGCCCGAGGTCATCTGCAGCAGGTTGACCTCGTAGGAGCCCAGCGCCACCGACAGGTCGGGCGCGGGCGGCAGGCTGGTGACCCCGAACCGGCGCACCAGGTCGCCGATCGCCGCGCCGCCGGCCTCCTGGGCCAGCTTGACGGCGATGGTGTTGGTCGAGGTGATCAGGGCCTGTTCGACGGTCATCGGACCGCGATAGCCGCCGCTGTAGTTCTCCGGCGACCAGTCGCCGAATTTCACCGGCTCGTCGACGCGGATATCGGTGGGCCTGACCCCCTT
This sequence comes from Caulobacter sp. SSI4214, assembly GCF_012184455.1. Classification (NCBI taxonomy): domain Bacteria; kingdom Pseudomonadati; phylum Pseudomonadota; class Alphaproteobacteria; order Caulobacterales; family Caulobacteraceae; genus Caulobacter; species Caulobacter sp. SSI4214. The sequence goes on from NZ_SZWJ01000025.1 coordinate 40,667, forward strand.
CTCGACGGCGGCGGCGTAGATGAACGGCTTGAAGCTGGAGCCCGGCTGGCGCTTGGCCTGGACGGCGCGGTTGAAGGGGCTTTCGCCGTAGTCGGTTCCGCCGACCATGGCGCGGATGGCCCCGTCGGCGGACAGCGACAGCAGGGCCGCCTGGGTCGCGCCCGAGCGGGTCGCTTCCGTGGCCATGGTCTGGCGCACGATCTCGGCGCCCTCGCGCTGCAGACGCGGGTCGATCGTCAGGCGGACGACCAGGTCGGGCGCGTTCTGGCCGGCGACCTTGACCGCTTCGGCGGTGGCGTAGTCCAGCACCCAGCCGAAGTCGCCCTCGTCCTGCAAGGCCAGGCCCGACAGGCGCGGAGTGTCGCGCAGCGCCTGATCTTCCTGCTCCGCGGTGATCCAGCCTTCCTTGCGCATATTGGCCAGGATCAGCCGCGAGCGGGCCAGGGCGCGCTCCATGTCGCGGGTCAGGGCCAGGCGGGTCGGGGCCTTGGGCAGACTGGCCAGCAGGGCCGCTTCGGCGATGGTCAGCTGGCTGGCGGGCTTGCCGAAATAGGTCTGGGCCGCGCCGTCGACGCCATAGGTGCCGGCCCCGAAATAGATGCGGTTCAGATAGAGCTCGAGGATCTCGTCCTTGGTCAGCACCTTCTCCAGCCGATAGGCCAGCAGCATCTCCTGCAGCTTGCGCTTGACCACGCGGTCGGGCGTCAGGAACAGGCCCTTGGCCAGCTGCTGGGTCAGGGTCGAGGCGCCCTGGCGGGTCTTGCCGCCGCGCCAGTTGGCCCAGGCCGCCCGGCCGATGCCCTGCACGTCGATGGCCCCGTGTTGGTAGAAGCGGCGGTCCTCGGCGGCCAGGAAGGCCATCGGCACGTAGTTGGGCACGGACCCCAGGGTGATGCGCTGGCCATAGCGCGGGCCGCGCGTGGCGATTACCTGGCCGTTGCGGTCCTCGAAGCGGATGCCGGGCGCGCGGTTCACGGCGAACAGCGCCTCGCGCGAGGGCAGCTGGGGCGTGTCCTTCAGATACTTGGTCCAGACATAGGCCGCGCCGCCGCCGACGGCGAGGACGGCGATCAGGACCAGCGCCGCCAGGGTGCCCAGCACCCAGCCCCACTTGTTGGCCTTCTTCCGCGACGCGGCGTGCTGGAGATCGGCCCGGAACGGCTCCTCGGGCGACGGACCCGATGGCGGCGTCGGCGGAGGGGGAGGCGGGGGCGGACCGTCGGAAAGCTGGAAAGGGTCCTGCGGCGCGGGCTCTTGCGCCCAAGGATCATGCGGGGTCTCGGGCGCGCCGGATCGAGGCTCCCGCGCCGGCTCGCGCGGGTCCTGATCGTCGAACTTGTAGGGCGGCAGCGTCCAATCGTTCACGGTTTCAGGTCAGGCTCTATTTGGTCGCCGGTTAAATCGGGTTTAGGACGGCGGCATGACGCCACGCAAACCTTTCTGGGAGACGAAGACGCTCCTGCAAATGACCGTCTCCGAGTGGGAGAGCCTATGCGACGGCTGCGGTCTTTGCTGCCTGGTTCGCTTCGAAGACGAAGACACCGGCGAGATCATCCCCACGCGGGTGCACTGCCAGCTATTCGACGAACACCTGTGCCGCTGCAAGGACTATCCGAACCGCAAGAAGACGGTGCCGGACTGCATCAAGCTGACGCCGCACAATATCGAGGACCTGGAATGGATGCCGCGCTCCTGCGGCTATCGCCGGATCCATGAGGGCAAGACCCTGCCGGCCTGGCACCCGCTGGTCACCGGCGATCCGGACAGCACCCACAAGGCCGGCGTCTCGGTGCGCGATCAGACCGTGTCGGAACTGTGCTTCGCCGACGCCGAGGACGCGCTGGACTTCACCGCGATGGACCTGATGCGCGATCGCGGGGATGATCCGTATGAGGCTGAGGAGGAGTGAGCGATTTTCGGCGGCTGGCCGCCTGTGAGGTAGACGAAGCCGCCCGCGCCGGATTCATGCTGTTGGGCGTCTCGGTCTTCGACCACGTCTTGACCGAGGCTGAATGCGCCGACCCGGAACTGGTCCCTTTCTTCTTCCATCGCCAGGCGCGTGAGAAGGGCCTGGAGGCACAGTACCTTGAGGTCGAGCGGCGTTTTGTCGCCCTGGTGGACCGGCTTGCGGAGGGCGGCGTCGCGCTGATCCACAAGCCCGCGCGGCTCAAGGCGCTGCGACCCGGCGGCGCTCGCTATCGGGCTCTTGTGCGACGATCGCTAAGGGAGAAGTTCAGCAGCGATATCTACTTTCCCGAATTCGGGGCGCGCTGGGTTTTCGGCTTCGACATGACCCACTGGATCATCCTGTCGGACGCCGCGCAGGCCGACAAGGTCAAGGCCTTGGTAGAGGCGGCCGGGCTGCACACCCACGTGGTGGAAGGCGGTTGACCGTAGGCTTCGGCCGGGACCCCAGATACGAAAAAGGCCGGCCCGCGACGCGGAACCGGCCTCTCGTCGCCCTTACGGCGAGAAGGACTTTTAGGCCTTCTTGCCGGTGAAGCCGGCGAACTTGGCGTTGAAGCGCGAGACGCGGCCGCCGCGGTCCATCAGCTGGGCGTTGCCGCCGGTCCACGCCGGGTGCGTGCGCGGATCGATGTCGAGCGCGAGGTTCGCGCCTTCCTTGCCGTAGGTCGAGCGGGTCTTGTAGCTCGAACCGTCGGTCAGGGTGACGGTGATGAAGTGGTAGTCGGGGTGAATGTCTTGTTTCATGGCGGCGATCCAGACCGACTAAGCCGGCGAGAGTGAATTGGGATGGGCGCCATCCGCGCACGCGCGGGGTGGCCCTCGAAGACGCGCGGCTATAAAGAACCCGCGCGATTTTGGCAAGGGACTGTTGATGACTGACGCGAGCAGCGGCGACCAAAAGGTCGAAGGCCGCCCCGGCGCGGGGGCCGAGCTGGTCCAGGGCATGGCCGAGGCCAAGGCGCGTCGGCCGCGCCGCAAGGACATCCGTCCGCTGGTCCACCTGCTGCCGTTCGTGGCCGCGCATAAGGGCGACGGCTTCGCGGCGGGGTTTTTCCTGCTGTTCTCGACGGGCGCGACCCTGGGCCTGACGGCGGCCTTCAAGGGGGTGATCGACCACGGCTTCGCCAAGGGCCATGTCGCGGCGATCAACAGTTCGTTCCTGGGCCTCGGCGCGGTGGCCCTGGTGCTGGCCATCGCCACGGCCTGCCGATTCTTCTTCATCACGCGCCTGGGCGAGCGGGTCGTGGCCGACCTGCGCCGGGCGCTCTACGGCCACACCCTGACCCTGGACCAGCAATACTTCCTGGAAACCCGCACGGGCGAGGTGCTGTCGCGCCTGACCACCGACGTGTCGCTGATCGAGCAACTGGTGGGCGCCTCGGCCTCGATCGCCCTGCGCAATATTCTCAGCCTGGTGGGCGGGCTGACCTATATGGCGGTGGTCTCGCCCAAGCTGGCCGGTTTCATCGTGCTGATGGTCCCGGTGATCCTGGCGCCGATGTTCCTGGTCGGCCGCCGCGTGCGCAAGCTGACCGTCAGCGCCCAGGACAAGTTCGCCGACGCGGTGGGCTATGCCGGCGAGAGCCTGGACGCCCTGGAGACGGTGCAGGCCTTCGGCCGCGAGGCGACCTCGACCGCCCGCTTCGGCGCGGCCGTGGAGGCGGCCTACAAGGCCTCGGTGCGCCGCATCGCCACCCGCGCCAGCATGACGGCCATGGTCATCGTCCTGGCCTTCGGCGGCATCACCCTGCTGCTGTGGACCGGCGCGCGCCTGGTGCTGGATGGCGAGATGACCGGCGGCACCCTGGCCCAGTTCGCCATGCTGGCCGTGATGGCCGCCGGCTCGATCGGCGCCCTGGGCGAGGTCTGGGGCGATGTCCAGAAGGCCTCTGGCGCCATGGACCGCATCTCCGAGCTGCTGAACGCCCGCCCGGGCATCGCCGCGCCGGAGACGCCCAAGGCCTTGCCGGTTCCGGCCCAGGGCGCGATCGCCTTCGACAACGTCACCTTCGCCTATCCGGGCCGCCCGGACCTGCCCGCCCTGAACGGCTTCACCCTGTCGGTGAAGCCCGGCGAGACCGTGGCCCTGGTCGGCCCCTCGGGGGCGGGTAAGAGCACCGTGCTGCGGCTTCTCCTGAGGTTCTACGACCCGCAGGCTGGCGGGATCCGCCTGGACGGCGTCGATCTGCGCGACGCCGAGCCGGCCGAGGTCCGCGCCCGCATGGCCCTGGTCGCCCAGGACTCGCCGCTGTTCTCGGGCTCGGCCTTCGACAACATCCGCTTCGGCCGCGAGGACGCCTCGGACGCCGAGCTCAAGGCCGCCGCCGAGGCCGCCCAGGCCGCGGGCTTCCTGTCGGCCCTGCCCAAGGGCTTCGACACCCCGGTCGGCGAGCGGGCCAAGACCCTGTCGGGCGGCCAGCGCCAGCGGCTGGCCATCGCCCGAGCCCTGGTGCGCGAGGCGCCGATCCTGCTGCTCGACGAGGCCACCAGCGCCCTCGACGCCGAAAGCGAGCGCCTGGTCCAGCAGGCCCTGACCGCCGCCATGGAAGGCCGCACCACGCTGGTCATCGCCCACCGCCTGGCCACCGTGCTGAAGGCCGACCGCATCGTGGTCATGGAGGAGGGCCGCGTGGTCGAGCAGGGCACGCACGCCGAACTCTTCGCCAAGGGCGGGCTCTACGCCCGGCTGGCCAGCCTGCAGTTCGGGGTCGAGGCGGCTTAAACTACTTCCGCAAGTCCGCCGGCGTCGTCGGCTCGCTGATCACGTGCTCCATGGCCTTCCAGCGGGCGGCCTCGGACTTGCCGGCGCGGTAGACGTGGTCGCGGACCATGTCTTGGCCGATGTTGTAGTTGATCACATACGAGCGGTAGGTCTCGATGAACGACACCCGCTTCTCGGCTCCGCCGCGCGAATAGAGGCTGTATTTCATCAACAGCTGGACGGCCTGGTCCTTGGTCAGCTTGCCGGCCAGGTAGTCGGCCGCGATGGTGTTGCTGGCGCTGGCCAGGGCGGCCTTGGCGTCCTGCAACTGGCCGTAGACCTCGGCGGTCTTCGGATCCAAGCCCGCCAGGGCGTAGAGCTTGTCGCGCTCGAACGCGGTCTTGGCCTGGCCGGGGAAGGCCAGCTCGATGCCGAAATTGGCCGAGCCCTCGGCGATGAAAGATTGCGGCGAAAACAGCGGGTAGACGCTGAACTCGACCCAGCCCTTGCCCTTGGTCAGCTTTTCTTCCAGCAGGCTGTTGAGCACGTGGTGGCCGGGATAGCCTTCGTGGCAGCCCAGGTCCAAGGCGCGGCTGATATAGATCGGCAGGTCGGTGTTGATCTGGATCAGGCTGTGGGCGTCACCCTTGTACCAGTTGTAGCCGCTCCAGGGCTTTTTGGTGACGAACTCCAGGTCGAAGCGCTCGCCGGCCGGCAGCTTGATGTGTTCCTCGGTCTTGGCCTTGCAGGCGGCGATGCCGGCCCGCATCACCGCCTCGACCTTGTCGGTCGGGATCACGTAGCGGTTCTGCAGGGCGTCGACCCGGGCGGCCAGGTCGCCCTTGCCCGGGACCAGCTTGTCGATCCGCGCCAGGATCGGGTCGTAGCTTTTCAGGGGCTTGAGGACCGGACGCACGCCGAACAGGCCCTCGGCCTCGTCCTGGAAGCTGAACTTGTCGCCGGCCAGCATGGCCAGGCGGGTCTGGGCGGCCTTCAGCTGGCCCGCCAGGAACAGCTTGCGGCGGCGCAGATCGGGCGAGAGGTCCTTGTCGGCGACCTTCGCCAGCAGCTTTCGCAGGCGATCGGCCTCCTTGCGCAGCATGAAGACCGGGCGCGGAGCTGTCTTGGCCACGGTCAGATATTCGCGCGGACCGTAATAGGCGTCGACATAGCCGGGCTCGCGCTCGCCCGCCTCCAGGGTCAGTTTCACATAGTCGACGGCGATCTGGTCGAGGCTGGCCGAGGCGACGGCGGCCGGCGTCGGAGACGCCGGGGCGGCGAAGGCGGGCGCGCCCAGCAGCAGGACGACGGCGGCGGTCGCGAGAACGGCGTGACGGCGCTTCATGAGCTTCCCCTGAAATTCAGGCCGGCACGCTGCACCGTTCCGGCCGGCATCCGCAAGGGGCGGGTCAGAGGCTGGCGATCTCCAGAGGCCAGCAGCGCCGCGACGCATGTGGTCAGTCCCCCGAAAGCCCGCCGATTGTCTCGCGAAGAACGCGGTTCGGTCAACCGCGCGCGGCGGCGGCCATGCCGGGGAAGTCGCTGAAGATCCCGTCGATCCCGGCGGCGTACAGCGCCTTGAACAGCGGCGTCACGTCGCCTTGGGTCGCCAGATAGGCCGGGTCCTTCGGGTCTCCCTTGCGCAGGGACGCGGGCAGGAAGAAGTTCTCGGCTCGCACGGTCCAGGGGTGGACGACCAGGCCGGCGGCATGGGCGTTCTTCACCAGGTCCGTGGCCGGCAGCAACGTGTCGGCGTTCTGCGGGATGACCATGGTCTTTTCCGGGCCGAGGCCGTCGGCATAGACCGCGACCTCCTTGAGTCCCTGGGCGGTGACCAGGTCGGCGTATTTGACGTTCGGCAGGTCGGCCGGACCGCCCTCGCCGGCGACCAGGAACACCAGGCGCGCGGGAGTCTTGGCCCGCAGGCGTTTCAGCGTGCCGACCTCGAAGCACTGGACGAAGACCGGCGCGGTCGCCGAGTTCAGGTCCAGGGCCTTCAGCTTGGCCACCAGGCGGTCCTCGGTGGGCAGGCCGATCGAGGCGAAATAGGTCGGGTGCTTCAGCTCGGGATAGGTGCCGATCACCCGGCCGGTGCGCTGGGTCCCGGCCTTGGCGATGGCGACCATCTCCTCGTAGGTCAGGATCTGGGCCTGGCCGTCGAAGGCCGCGCTGGCCGGACGCAGCTGCGGCAGCCGCTCGCGGCAGCGCAGCGTCTTCAGCTCGGCCAGGGTGAAGTCCTCGGTGAACCAGCCGGTGATCTGCTGGCCGTCGATGACCTTGGTGGTCTTGCGGCTGGCGAATTCGGGATGGCTGGCGACGTTGGTCGTGCCGCCGATCTCGTTCTCGTGACGCACGACCAGGTGGCCGTCCTTGGTCGGCACCAGATCGGGCTCGATGAAGTCCGCGCCCTGGTCGATGGCCCGCTCGTAGCTGAGGGCCGTGTGCTCGGGCCGCTCGCCGCTGCAGCCGCGATGGCCGATGATCAGGGGCTTCTTGGCCTGGGCGCGGGCGAGGCCGGGCAGGAAGGTGCCGGCGAGGGCGGCGGTGGTCAGGGCGCGACGGGTGAGCAGGGTCATGGCGCGCGATTTAGCGCGCGGATGTGACGGTTTGGCTAGGGAATTAAGGCGGTTTGCGCCCCCTCCGTCACGGCGCGTATTCACGCCGCGCCACCTCCCCCGGGATGCGGGTGAGGAGGGACCGCTTCCATCCTCCCCCGTGCAAACGGGGGAGGTGGCCCGGAGGGCCGGAGGGGGCGCTGAGCCCCGCCCTCAAGCCGCCCGCAGTCGCTCCAGGATCTGCGGATAGAGGTCCTGGTTGCTGGCCAGGATCGACTTGCCGGCCACGACGTCGTGGTCGTTCTCGTCGATCGTGGTGACCTTGCCGCCCGACTCCTGGACCATCAGCACGCCGGCGGCGACGTCCCAGGGCTGGAGGTTGCGCTCCCAGTAGGCGTCGAAGCGGCCGGCCGCGACCCAGGCCAGGTCGAGCGACGCGGCGCCGAAGCGGCGCACGCCGGCGACCTTCTGGCTGACCTGATGCAGCTCCTTCAGGAACTGGCCGTGGCCGGGCTTGCCGGCGAACGGCACGCCCGTGGCCAGGACGCTCTCCTCGAGGTTCCGGCGGGCGGCGACGCGCAGGCGCTTTTCCGCGCCCAGGAACGCGCCCTTGCCCTTTTCGACCCAGAACAGGTCGTTGGTGATCGGGTTGTAGGTGACGCCGGCCACCACGCCCTCGCCCTCGCGCTGCAGGGCGATGTTGACCGCGAAGTGCGGGATGGCGTGCATGAAGTTGGTGGTGCCGTCCAGCGGGTCGACGATCCAGGTGTGGGTCTTGTCGGTGCCCTCGACCATGCCGCGCTCCTCGCCGAGGAAGCCATAGCCCGGGCGGGCCTTGGTCAGGATCTCGAACAGGGTCTGTTCGGCCTTCAGGTCGGCGTTGGTGACGAAGTCGGCCGCGCCTTTCTTGGAGACCTGCAGTTCCGTGACCTCGCCGAAGTCGCGGGCCAGGCCGCGGGCGGCCTTCCGGGCCGCGTCGATCATGACGTTCAGGAGGGCGGAAGGCGTGGGCACGGTCGGCTATCCTCGAATGAAGCCGTCGACGCCCGCCGGAACGTCCGGCGGCGGAGCGGTAGGTCGACGGTGTGAAAGAACGGGCGCGGAACCTAGTCGTCCACAGGCGGGAAAGCAAGTTGGGCGGATTCGAGAGCCTTAACGGCGATTTTCGCCGACCCGTGTCACGCCGGCCGAAGGTGTCTCGTCCTGTCGTCGAAACCACTTCGGAGGCGAGAGGATGCGCTGGGTCGCGATAGCTTTGACGGTCTTGTTCTTGGGCAACGGTCTAGTGATGCTGACCGCGCCTTATCCCTGGTACCTGACCATTCCCGGGGTCATCCAGACCGGGGCTTTCAACGACCACTTCGTGCGCGACATCGGCGCGGCCTACCTGACCTGCGGCGTCGGGACGCTGCTGGGCGCGCTGGACCTTCGCCGTCACGCCGGGGCGGTGGTGGTCGCCGCGACCTTCCAGGCCGTCCACGCCGCCATTCATCTGATCACGCCCTTCTGCGGAAGCGGAACGCCGTGGCCGCTTTTGGCCCGCGACTTTCCGGGCGTCTTCCTGCCCACCCTGCTGAGCGTCTGGCTGGCGGTCGTCGCCTTCCGATCCCAGGAGGTCTGAGATGCTGAAGGCGATCATGAAGGCCGCGATCGATCGGTTCGAGAAGCGCTACGACTACGACGCGACCTATATTCGCGATCTTCTGGAGGCCAGTCCCAGGGCGCTGCGGGCCTTCCAAGGCGTGCTGACCCTGGCGGGGTTCGAGGAGGGCGCGCCGCCGGCGGCCCTGGCGGCGGCGCGGATCGTCGCGACCATGGCCGAGGACTGCGGGCCCTGCCTGCAGATCGCCGTGAAGCTGGGCGAGGAGGCTCGCGTGCCGGCCGAGACGCTGCGCGGCATCCTGGCCGGCGACCACGACCGGATGGGGCCGGACGCTAGCCTGGTCCACCGCTTCGCCAACGCCTCGCTGGCCCGCGACATGGCGACCACCGACCCGCTGCGCGACGCGGTGCTGGAGCGCTGGGGGCCCAAGGGCCTGGCCGCCATCGCGCTCGCCATGGCGGCCGCGCGGGTTTATCCCACGATCAAGTACGCCATGGGGCACGGCAGGACCTGCTCGCGCGTGCGGGTCGGCGGCGAGGCGGCGGTGGTGCGGGCATGACGCCAAGGTCTTTTGGGGCGGACGCGATCTTCGAGGCCCGCAGGCCGGCCATGACCGGCTTGGCCTATCGAATGCTGGGCTCGCGGGCCGAGGCCGAGGATGTGGTGCAGGACGCCTGGCTGCGCTGGCGCAAGGTCGATGCCGACACGGTCGAGTCGCCCGACGCATACTTGAATCGCGTAGTCACCCGCCTGGCCCTGGACCGGCTGAAGTCGGCCCGCGCCCGGCGCGAGGTCTATGTCGGCGAGTGGCTGCCCGAGCCGGTGGTCGAGCCCGATTTCGAGGCCGGCGGCGACGCCGATCTCTCGGTGGCTTTCCTGCTGGCCCTGGAGCGGCTGACCCCGCTGGAGCGGGCGGCCTTCCTGCTGCACGACGTCTTCGACACGCCCTTCGCCGAGATCGCCTCGGCCTTGGGACGCACCGAGACCGCTTGCCGCCAGCTGGCCGCCCGGGCCCGCGCGCACGTGCGCCGCGACCGCCCGCGCCATGCCCCCAGCGTCGACGAGGAGCGGAGGCTGACGACGGCCTTCCTCGACGCGGTGTTCAACGGCGACGAGGTCGCGCTGCGGGGGCTGCTGACCGAGGACGTCGTCCTGCACGCCGACGGCGGCGGCAAGGTCAACGCTACCCTCAACCCGGTGAAGGGCGCGGCCAAGGCCATCGCCCTGATCTTGGGAGTGCGCCGCAAGTGGCCGCCCCCGGCGGGGACGACCGCGCGGCTGGCGCGCGTCAACGGCCAGCCAGGCCTGGTGCTGGCCGCCGACGGCGTCGTCTTCCAGACCATGAGCCTGGAGATCGAGGACGGCCGGATCGCCGCGGTCTATACGATGCGCAACCCCGAGAAGCTCTCCGGTCTCGACGGGCTCTAGAGTCAAATATTGAGCGCGCGTCCGAGAGTTTTAACCGCTCACGCTTAAACCCAGCGCGCCCTAGGCCACGCGGCCTCCTAAGGCAGCGCCACCTTCGGCAGGCTGTCCTTGGTCTCGCAGGCCAGCTTGCCGGCCTTGCCGACGGCGCCGGAGATGTCGTCGACCTTGGCTTCCTTGCGCCAGCCCTTGGGCAGGCCCTTGGTTCCGTCGAAGTCCATGCCCAGGTCCATCCACTTGTTGGCCGCGCAGTCCAAGGCGAAGAGCAGGATGGGTCCCTTGCCGGCCGGCCAGGCCTTGTAAGGGCCGTTGGCCTTGCCCTCGGCGATGCGGGTCACGACCAGGCCCGAGGCCTCGTCCACGCGGGTGAAGTCCGCGTCGTAGTAGGTCTTGGTCTCGCCGGGCGCCAGCTTCCAGGTCTCGGCGGCCGCGCCGCCCGCCAGAGCCAGGGCCGACGCGCCCAGGCTTACGCTAAGCAAACACACTCCGAGTCGCTTCATGTCGCGTCCTCCCCCGTTTCTGTTCGCTGGGGAGCAAGCTAGGCCTGTGTGCGGCGCGTCACAATATCGCCGTTACGCGACGCTCAGGCGCGCGCGGAGAGGCCCTCGGCGATGGCGGCGTTGAGGGCGGCGACGGCGGCGGCGGGACCGTCCGGATGGCCCCAGACCCCGGCCGAGACCGCCAGGAAGTCGGCCCCGGCGGTCGCCAGGCCGGCGGCGTTGGCGGCGGTGATCCCGCCGATCGCCACGCAGGGGGTCTCCATTGTCTCCTGCCAGATGGTCAGGATCTCGGGCTCGGCGGTGGTGGGGGCGTCCTTGGTCGTCGTCGGAAAGAAGGCGCCGAACGCGACGTAGTCGGCCCCGGCCTCGGCGGCCTCCATGGCCAGGTGCCGGCTGTCGTGACAGGTGACGCCGACCATGCGCTCGCCCATCAGCTTGCGGGCGTCGCGATAGGCCATGTCCGACTGGCCCACATGGACGCCGTCGACGGGCAGGCGCGCGGCCAGGTCGGGACGGTCGTTGAGGATCACCGCCACGTCGCGGGCCTGGGCGATCGGCGCCAGCGCATCGACGGCGGCCCTGATCACGTCGTCTGGAACGTCCTTCAGCCGGATCTGCAAGGCGGCCACGTCGCCGCCCTCCAGCGCCTGGGCCAGCTGTCGGCCGAAGCCGGCGAGGTCGGGCAGGGCGGGCGGGGTGATCAGATAGAGGCGGCAGTCGAGCGTCATGGGGTGGGGCATAGCACGAGCGCCCCCTCCGTCACGATGCGTATCCGCATCGCGCCATCTCCCCCGCGATGCGGGTGAGGAGGAACAAGCGTCATCCTCCCTCGCGTAGCGGGGGAGGTGGATCGGCGCGCAGCGACGAGACGGAGGGGGCGCATTGCGGCCTTTCGTCCATCGCAATGCGAGTCAGTTGCAAAACGTCGCGCGTTCAGCTAGATGAGAATGAAACTCATTCGGTAGGGCGTTCTTCCTTGTACGTCTGCAACTGCAACGGCATCCGCGAGCGCGAAGTCCGCGCGGCCATCGAGGCCGGCGCCGCGCGTCCGGCCGAGATCTTCCGCGCCCGGGACTGCCAGGCCCAATGCGCCAAGTGCGTGTGCGAGATGCGCCAGATGATCCAGGAGAGCCGCGAGGCCCTGGCCTTCGCCGCCGAATAAGGCGCCGTATTCCCTAGGATTTTCGGCGCGCCGAGCGGTTTGGTCGCGCCATGGAGGTTGAAGCCGCGTTCGGCTTGGCCCAGGGTCGCCTGGACGACGAATCCCTCAAGACCTCAGGAGGCCGCCATGCAGGGCGATCCCGGCATTATCCGACTGCTCAACGCGGTGCTCACCAACGAGCTGACGGCGGTCAATCAGTACTTCTTGCACGCCCGGATGTACGACAACTGGGGCTTCAAGCGCCTGGGCAAGATCACCTACGACGAATCCATCGGCGAGATGAAGCACGCCGACATGCTGATCAATCGCATCCTGTTCCTGGAAGGCCTTCCGAACCTTCAGGACCTGCACAAGCTGAAGATCGGCGAGACCGTTCCCGAGTGCCTGAACAGCGACCTGCAGGTCGAGCTAGCCGGCCGCGAGACCCTGATCCCCGGCATCGTCCAGTGCGAGCAGGCCCGCGACTATGTCAGCCGCGAGCTGCTGCGCGAGATCCTCAGCGACACCGAGGAGCATATCGACTTCCTGGAGACCCAGCTGTCGCTGGTGAAGTCGCTGGGCGAGGCCAACTACCTCCAGTCGGCCATGGGCGAGCTGCCGTCGTAGAGCCTTATCCGCTCGAATGGAATCATTCGAGCGGAAAAATAAGGCTCTAAATCAAATATTTAGAGCGTGATAACCGCCGAAACCGCTTACACTTTCGGCTATCACGCTCTAGGGCCTGTCGGGTCGGCCGGCGCGACGTCAGGTCGCGGGCAGCCGGCGCGGGATCGCGGCCTCCGCGCCGAGTTTGATCTTGGCGCGGAACGCCGGTCGGGCCCATGATACGACGCGGTCGCGGCATGGCTGGAACCAAGGACCAGCTGGGCTGTTTGACCTGTTCGAGTTCAAGAGGGAGTTCCGCCATGCACATCGCCCACGGAAAGTCGCGCGAACGCGCTCTGGCCGGCCGCGAAGCGTTCGAGCTCGAGCAGCGGAAGGACTTCCACCCGGTCAGCCAGATCGCGGTCGGCGCGGCCCTGGCCAGCGGCGCGATCCTGGCGGCGGTGATCATGGGCCGCCGCCACGAGAAGGCGCTGGACGACGACATGTACGCCGTCGAGTTCGCCGAGATGCACGAGCCGGTGGCCCATCAGCCCAAGCCGCTGACCAGCCTGCTGCTGCCGCCGCTGTTCATCGCCATGACCCTGTCGGGCCTGCGCACCTGGAACGCGCCGTCCAGCCCGGCCCGCACCCGCGCCCTGACCATCTGGAGCCTGGTGCAGGGCTTTAACGCCCTGTGGCTGGGCCTGGGCGCGCGGCGGGTCGGCGGACAGCTGGGCGCGGCCACGGCCTCGCTGGCGGCCTCGGCGGCCTACGCCATCGAGGCGCGCAAGGTCGGCGGCGGCTCGGCCCCGGACCTGGGCTGGCTAGGCGTCGCCAACGCTCTGACCGCCCAGCTGTGGCGCAAGCCCGTCCCGCGCGCGCCGACGATCCACTAGTTTAGATAGAGTCGTCTAAACCAGATAAACAGGATTTATATTCAAATGCTTAGAGCGCGTTCGGGCGGTTTGGCCGCTCTCGCTTAAACCCAACGCGCTCTAGTTATTCTTATCCGATCTCCCCGGCGAACGCCGGGGTCCAGATGCAAGAGCGCCCGCGTTCCGGACAGAATCGCGAGCGTCTTTGCATCAACTTCGGAGCCTCACGATCTGGGCCCCGGCGTTCGCCGGGGAAATCGGTTGGGGAGAGGTCAGGGGATCTTCAGCACCCGGTCCAGGCTGAACCGGCCGCCGCCGCGGGCGATCAGGAACAGCAGCAGGCCCGCCCACGACAGATGGGTCGGCCAGGCGTCGGGATAGACGAAGATCTCGATCACCGCTGTCATGCCCAGGAAGGCCAGGGCCGACAGGCGCGTGAACAGGCCCAGCACCAGCAGGATCGAGAACAGGTGTTCCGAATAGGTCGCCGCGTGGGCGGCCACGGCCGGCGGCAGCAGGGGCACGTGATACTCGGTCTCGAACAGCGAATAGGTGCTGTCCTTGATGTGCAGGATACCGTCCACCTTGGTGCGGCCCGACTCGAAGAAGATCGCGGCCACGCCCAGGCGCGTGATCAAGGTCAGGACGTCTTCGGTCAGCACCTTCTGGGCCAGTTGAGCGAAGCGTTCGAAGGGCAGGCGGAGCGACAGGGTTTGGGCGGTCATCGAGCGGTTTCCAGGTTGAGGCCGCCGAACACGCCGTCGGCGATCAGGGCGGCGAAGAGGGACGCGACGGAGACATCGGGGTTGGCCAGGGCCGCGCGCTCGGCGGCTTGGCCCAGGGGCTGGCCGTCGCGGCAGGCCCGCAGGAATTCGGTTTCGGCCTCGCCGATCACGCGGTGCGCCACGACGCCGTCGCGGCGCCGGCACAGCAGCGCCTCGGCGCGGGCGGGCAGGTCCAGCTCGGTCTC